>CAYLWD010000119.1:0-1528 GCA_964387305.1 uncultured archaeon | reverse complement strand
TAATATTCAATAAATCAACTCGTTCCCAAGAATTAGCCGTAATTTGCGATAAATAAAAATACCCAATAATAATTGCGATTAGAACAACTCCTAAAGAAATAAACGCGTCAAGAGTAATGAAGAATCCGCGTTGATTATTAGAAGAACCTTGCAATTTAAAATTAAAAAAATTATTCTTCATGCGAAAACACCGCCTGAACTTTTATTTGTCTGCCTTCATAATAGGCAATTCTTTCGTAAGCAAAAGCTTGGTAAGTTGCTTGATACCCTGTTTCAGCAATAACCGAATCATTGTAATCAACCAGTTTTAACTTGAAATCATATTGTCCTGCAAGCAACTTTTGTTTTGCAGAATTATAATCATCCCCACTAAAATAAGTTACAAACGCATTAACTTTTGAAGTTTCTAATTTATTTTTGTAAAAAACCAAACCAAAATAATTCACATCACTCAAAGAAAGATTTTCCCAATTAGCTGGTTCGCCAGAAGTTGAAAAAAGAACTCCTAATGCTGGATGAGCTGATTCATCAATTTGTTTGGATGATTCAAAATTATCAACTTCAACAACAATTGAACGTGATGCCATAAAAAAAAGCATTAAAGTTACAATAAATAGTGCTGATGCAGTAACTAAGTCAGGGTAAAAGAATTGTCCGCGTTGGGATTTCTTATTGAATTTTTTCCAAAAATTTTTATTCATACGAAACACTAATCACTCCGTTTTGTTTCTTAAAAAAAATTAATCCATTCAAATCAGTAACATCCCAATTTACTTGGGAAGCATAAACCAACGAGTCAACAAAACTTCCTTCTTGCCAAAAAACTAAAATCTTTCCATCAGAGTACGTAACTTCTTGCCCAACTAAATTCCAATAAATATAAGTGCTTGTAGAAGCATTACCATCAACTAGCGCAAGTGAATTAATATTACGAGAAATTTTGTAAGCAACTTCACGTGCACTCCACTGGTTATTAGCACTTTGAACAACATCTAAACGGTCACTAAAGAGGGCTATACTAAAAACAAAAAAAATAATTATTATAAGCGCGGAAACAATGAACTCAATGCTTGCTTGTGCTTTTACATTTGTTTGACATTTATTAGAAACCAATCAAATCACTACCTAATTACTATAATCTACTTCTAATCGCTTCTTGTATAATAAACATTAACATCATTCAATAAAGGAGATTTTGTTGTATCAGTAGTTTGAAGATTTGCTTTGTATTGAAAATATTTTCCAGTTCCAAGCAAAAGACTTTGAGGACTTCCTCCAGTAATAGTATTCCAATCAAACCAAGTTAAACCATTATTACTTGTTCGGGCAAAAAGATTTATTTCTCCAGTAGGAATAGTTGAAGTACCATAGCCAGTAAATGTAACATTAAAGTCATCTAAAAAAGAACCAACATAACTGAAGGTTGGAATGCTTCCAAGTCCATTTGCTTGCTTGAAGTGTGCGTCAAATCCGAGGTAGCGTGAAGTTCCAACGCTTGAATTTAGTGTGGTCCAATAATTATTATTGA
>CAYLWD010000118.1:0-1533 GCA_964387305.1 uncultured archaeon | reverse complement strand
AAATAATAATGGAAACATAATCTAGTAGGGTTCGAGGAATATAAAAGCCTTTTTGGCTTACAATTTGACATCAAAAAAGGACTAGTGGAAAAAAATGTTATTTAGGGAAGTTGCAACTTATTTTGACAAAATTGAAAATACTTCATCAAGGTTAATAATGACAGACATCCTGGCAGAATTATTAGAAAAAATTCCTGCAAGCGAAGCAAAAAAAGTTATTTATTTATTACAAGGCACAATTGCTCCGAGCTTCGAGGGAAAAGAAATTGGTTTCGGAGAAAAACTAATAGCCGAAGCAATAGCCAAGGCTACTGGGCATACTAGGGAAGAAGTTCAAAAAAAATTTAATGAAAAAGGAGACTTTGGTGAAGTTGCAGAAGAATTTATTGAAAAAAGAAAACAAGGCGCGTTGTTCAGCCAAGAATTAACTATTGACAAAGTATTTGCTAATTATCAAAAAATTTCTACAATAGAGGGGATGGGAAGCGTAGAATCGCGGGTGAAATTAATGTCAGAATTATTTAATTCGGGAACACCCAAAGAAGCGAAATATATTGCTAGAATTCCTTTGGGAAATATTAGGTTAGGAATAGGTGACCCAACTATAATGGATTCTTTTGCAATAATGTTTGCTAGAGAAAAAATTAAGCAAAAGAATGCTGTAGATAAAAAGTTTGTAAAAGAAATTGAAAAAGAATTGAAAGAAAAAAATGAAAAAAAAAGGGTAGAAGAATTATTTTTGAGAGTGAGACAAAAACTTAGGGAAGAAATTGAGCAAGCATATAATATTCACTCGGATTTGGGGGAAATAGGCGAATTACTAAAGAAAAAAGGAATTGAAGGGCTAAAAGAAGTAAAAATAATTCCAGGCACTCCTATTAGGCCCGCTGCTGCTGAGAGGTTACCAAGCGCAAAAGAAATTATTGAGAAGTTAGGCAAGTGTGCAGTAGAAGCAAAATACGATGGATTTAGATTACAAATATCAAAAGAAGGAAACAAAGTAAGAATATTTTCTAGGCAAAGCGAAGAAATTACTCTAATGTTTCCAGAAATAACTGAAGCAATAAGAAGTCAATTGAAACCAAAGAATTGTATTGTTGAAGGAGAAGCACTAGCAGTTAATGAAGAAACACACGAATATTATCCTTTTCAAATAACTATACAAAGAAAAAGAAAATATGAAGTAGAAAAAAAATCTAAGGAATATCCACTGAATTTATTTTTATTTGATGTGCTTTTTGTTGATGGAAAAAATATCATGGAAAAAACTTTTGAAGAAAGAAGAAAAGTTCTTGAAAGTATTTTGAAGAAAGGGAATACAATAAAATTGAGTGAATTAAAAATTGTTTCAAAACCAAAAGAATTAGAAGATTTTTTTGAAGAAAAAATTGCTGAAGGATTAGAAGGAATAATTGCAAAAGATTTAGGGGCGCCATACACTGCGGGAGCAAGAAAATATGCTTGGGTGAAATTAAAGCGTTCTTACAAAGGGGCCCTACAAGATACACTTGATTTAGTTATTATTGGTTATTA
>CAYLWD010000117.1:0-1635 GCA_964387305.1 uncultured archaeon | reverse complement strand
ATTTGAGTGTTTCGCTCTCAACTTCTAAAGCGATTTTTCTGGCAAAATCCCTTTCTTGTTTCAAATCTTTTATTAATTCTAAAGCATTTTTTGAAAACTTTCCATATTGTTCTTCTAATTGCATTAACCTAGTACTCATTTCTGCAAAAGAACTCTCTACTCTCCCAAGGCTCTCCACTTCTAGTTTCAAAGCATTTTTTGCTTGTATTAAATTTGCATTCAAAATTTTGTCTGAAGTAATTAATTCTTTTTCTATTTCAGCTGTACTCGATTCTTCTGCTAACCCAATCAAACTTTTTCTTTTCAAATCATGCGCTTTTTCTCTTAAATCTCTAATTTCACTTTCTTTTTGTTGTAAATTCTCTAAAAGATTTTTTGCAGTAGCACCTTTTTTTGTTGGATGAATGCTTCTGATTTTGTAAAAATTTTTTAGTGCTTCAGTAGCGTATTGTGCATCAAGAAGCATAGCCATTGCTCTATTTTGTAATGAAGAGTAAAGCTCAGGAACTTCTACTCTATCTGAATCATAAATTTTTTCTTTTCCAAAAGTTTTTTTCTCTAGCTCTACATTTGATTTTATTACTTCAAGATTTTTTTGGAACTTTCTCAAGAATCCATTCAAATCAGGTGAATTACTTTCAACTAATAATGAAAGACTTTGTTGCATTTCCCCAAAATCTTCGCTTAATTCTTTTAAGTCATCAGAAACTTCTTCTAGTTCTTTAACAAATTCTTGTTTTCTTAATTCTTGCCAATGCTTGCGTTTGGTTTTTCCTTGAATAGTATCCACTTTGCTAGAAATATGCAATACTTTTTCTTCATTACTCATAAGTAATCAACCATAACCACAAACTAGTAGCTTTTAGCATTATTTACCTATAAAAGACTTGCTCAAACTATTTATTGCCTTTGTTTTTGTAAAGTACTTGCGTTAAAATAACTTTTCATTCATACTAATTATATGTTTCGCCATGATAAGGGTTTAATTTTCAAGGATTTGTGCATTGACCCTGAAAGGGTTTCTAAAAAAGAAAAAGTTTTTTTTTCTCATGCGCATTCTGACCACGTAAAATTATCAAAAAAACCAGTGCTTTATTCTACACCAGAAACAATTGAGTTAATCAAAACAAGATTTTTAAATAAAAAGAAAATTATTTCAAAAAAAACTGGTTCAGAGATTCCAAATTCTTTGAATGATTATACTTTTGAGTCAATTAGTTTTAATAAAACAAAAAAGTTTGACGATTTTTGTTTAGAGGCTTTACCCAACGGGCATTTGCTTGGGAGCGCTCAAACAAAGTTAAGCGCTGATGGCAAGGACTTTGGAATTACTTCCGATTTTCGCTTGCGGGATTCATTATTATTCAAAGGGGCTGAACCGATTAAGTGCGACACATTAGTAATTGAAACTACTTTTGCTTCTCCTGAATACGTTTTTCCAAAACACGAAGAAGTTGTAGCTGAAATGGTTAAATGGATTCAAGATTCTTCAAAAAAAGGTTTAGTAATTCTTGGGGGTTATTCTCTTGGAAAAGCACAGGAACTTACGCGAATTAGTAACGAGGCAGGGATTGTTCCGATTGTTCATGAAAGTATTTTTGAGTTAAACAAAATTTACGAAAAATTTGGGGTAAA
>CAYLWD010000116.1:0-1707 GCA_964387305.1 uncultured archaeon | reverse complement strand
CGATTACTCCAATTAACTCAATCATTATTGTCCATTGTGTTGCGGTCCCTTCAATTGTTGCCCCCATTGAAGAAAATATTTTTTCAGTAGTAAAAACAAGGAAAAGGTAACTTATTGTTCTTCCAATAAAAAAACCAAGTACAACTTCACGCAGTCTTGTTTTAGTTGCACCAATTGCAATAAATAATGCATTTGAAGGTAAAGGACTTAAGGAAAAGAGTAATGTAAAAATAAATTTTTGTAGTGGTTTTCCTTGCAATTTTTTTTGTAAGAGTTGCATTTGTTTTTTCTTTTTCTTTGTCCCAAATTTGCAAAAGAATTGTCCGGAAAGTTTTGCAAGAACAAACCTTCCAGCAGTAGATGCAGTAACTCCAATAAAAACAAGTAAGAAAATATTCTGGGAACTTGTTATGTAGAAGAATGAGAGTGTCATCCAAGTTGGAGGCATAAATGCAGGGACCAAATTAATTAAAAAGATAACAATCCATTCAAATAGAACAACTTCAATTCCAATCATTATATACTAACAAAAAGCAGGTATAAAATCCTTTTTATTGGATATTTTGGTATGCTTCGTAAATATGGTAAACTTGAAAGAGCAAGGCAAGAATCAAAAGCAACTTCAAAAGTTAGGGATGTTGCAAAAAGATTTAGTGGAACCCAAAGAGAAAAAGCTGAACAGGTAGCAAAAAGAGTTATTTCCCACACCTTATTTACACCCGAATCAACACTAAGAAAAAGATTTCACACAGCCCATAGGATTCTAACAAGAAAAAAAGCCTACAATGATAATGTTTGTATTGATCGATGTAATTTGGCAATTGGATTACTAAATGCAGCTGGAATAAAATCTTGGTTAGCTAGACAAGTTGTTTTTGAAATACAGGGAACAAGTGGTGGTTTAAGAGTACATGATTTTGTTGAATCAATAATTGATGGAAAAGTGCACACAGTTTATTTTGGAAGAAATTTAGATTTAGATTATTATGGGATAAAAGAAGGGCCTGCAGAAGAATTTTTAGGCGAAGGAACAATATTGCGAGGAGTTGATTCAAGCCATGTTGGGGGTATTAAAGATTTACAAACTTTGAAAAGTTTTACTCAAAAAGCAAATAGAAAAGGTTTTTTTGAGAGAGAAAAAATTGAAAATGCAAAAAGAATTGATTTTATGGTTGAGCATGATTTAATACCTAAAGAAATTGGAGAACAATTAAAGAAAAAATAAGTGGTTTATTATGGAAATAAAAAAGCTAGAAATCGGATCAGGTAACAAACCAATGGAAGGTTATTTGCATTTTGATGTTCGAGGCGATGTTGGGGCGGACGTTGTTGGAGACGCAATAGTTTTACCATTTAAGGATAGTGAATTTAGCGAAGTGTTTTCTCGTTTCTTTCTTGAACACGTACCGCGTAGCAAAGCAAGAAAGGCACTTAGTGAAATGCATAGAGTACTTTCAAAAGGCGGAAAACTAGAAATAATTGTCCCAAATATTTCTTACTTTTTCAAATTGTTTCTTGAAGAAACTGGACAAAAAAAAGAATGGGCATTAAATAAGATTTATGGTTTTGAAAACTATCGCGAAGATCATCACTATTTTGGGTATGATGAAGAAACACTTACAAAATTCTTAGAAGAAGCTGGTTTTGTAAATATTAAAAAAATTGAAAGTAAAGAGAAAGAAGAACAATACCTTGCAATGCAAGCTA
>CAYLWD010000115.1:0-1774 GCA_964387305.1 uncultured archaeon | reverse complement strand
GATAGTCATAGCATTAGTTATTCTCTATTTATTATGGAAATCTATTTTTGGATAATTAATAATCATCTTCAACTTCGCCTTTTCTTTGTTCTGTGATAAAGAACGCCATATTTGACATTGTTTCTTTTATTTTTCCATTAACTTCGTAGAAAATTCTTGCGGCAGGCAGTGCGAATTTTCCGAGAATGCCCACTTTAGAATAAATCACATATGATAAGAATTTAATTTCACCTTTTTCCAATTTTTCAATGTCCCATTCTATTCTCCTATTTTTCTCGTCTATTCTCGACGGACTTTGTGAACCATACCTTTCAAAAACTTTTACTAAAGGGGGAAGTTTATCAACAATGTTAATTCTTTCTATGTATTTTTTTGCATTTGCAATCAAAGAAACTTTCATGGCAAATTCTTCTCCTTTTGTTTTTACAAACGAAACTTTTTTTCTCACAACCAAATCTCCGCCAGAAGACTGCTTTGCAAAAATTACTATTGCAACTATTAAAATAATTATTATAAATGGGAACAGCCAGTTTGTTTTCACGACGATGTTTAATGTTTCTCCTGGATTTACAATTCTGTTCCATGCGTAAGAAACTGTCATGCCTTGTCTTTCAATGACATCTGGTTCTGGTTCAAAACTTGTGAATAATCTTGAGACAATATTTTTTTTAATTGTTGTGTCTGAAGGCACACCTATATTTCCCCCATTTACTTTTGAAATTACATTTGTAATTATGAAAAATCCATAATCTTTTTTTTCAGAAGTTACCAATTCTTTTTCAGCAAATTTAATTGTTCCTTCCATTTCTGTTTTTTCATCATCAATTTCTATTTCTGCTTTCAAAGTGTAGAAACCTGCTGTTAATTCCTTGAAATCGTCTTTGTTCAAGTCTGTTGTAAATTCTCTTTTTTCTTTTGGTTCTAAGTTAATTTTTCTCTCTAGTTCAAAAAACGGCGACGTGAATTTTACATTTAAATTTTCGAACTCAAAGTTTTCCTTGTTTTCTAAATAAAAAGTTGCTGAATCTGATTCTGGATTTATGTCTAATGCTTCTATTTTAAATGCGTCTTTTAATTCTACTATTCTTACTGTTAGTTCTTCTGATTGAGTTATACCCTCTGAATCTTTAATATAATATTGCAATACATAAAAGAATTTATTGTAATTAAAATCTTTTCTGGCATAAACTTTGAGTTGGATTGTTTTTTCTGAATTTTTACTTAATTCAATTTCTTTTGATTCCATAATAAAAAATCCAGGGGTGCTGTCGAATTTGAAAGTGTCTGTGTTTCCTAAATTTGTTACTTTCAATTCAAAGACAGCTGGCTTGTCTAATTCATAAATAATTACTTCGTCTTTGCTTTGCTTTTCAATTTCTAAATTTATTGCTGAAATAAATGGGAGGATTAAAATTATTACTAATATTAAGGGAAGCAGGTTTTTTTTCATTAAAAGATAAAATTGAGTTTGTATTTAAAGATTTTTATGGTGGGTGAGTATAATAATTATTCACTTTGCTCACGATATAGTACTCACTTTATTTCTTCCCTTCTAAATCCAAATAAGCTTTGGCTTGTTCTAAAAATTCGTCGCATTTTTCAGCGAGTTTGTCTTCAAATTGCTTTATTCTTGAAGGGATAACCCATTTATCATAAATGCCTCTCCAGAATTTTGACAACCATCCTTTTTCGAATTTCCCGTCGTAATCTCTTATTAAATTTCCTTTAACACTAATTTCAATTTGCAGACGAATGTTGGACCATTGGAAGCGGG
>CAYLWD010000114.1:0-1847 GCA_964387305.1 uncultured archaeon | reverse complement strand
TCGCGCGTTCCTAACTCTGGGCGGGGCTATTTAGTTTTTGTTTTTCAGGGCTACCGTAGGTGCCCAATTCGTGCGCGAAATTTGTCGCGCGTTCCTAACTCTGGGCGGGGCTATTTAGTTTTTGTTTTTCAGGGCTACCATAGGTGCCCAACTTATGCTCGGAGTTTGCCGAGCAACCAGCTTTTTCTTTCTTTTTCAGGGAACTTTTCAATCGCGTACCTCAACATTGTTCGAGGGGTTTTTTTGTAATGTTTTTTCAAAAATTTTTCTTCAGTAGGTTTGTCTCGTTTACCAACTTCGCGTAGCATCCAGCCATTTGCTTTTT
Source organism: uncultured archaeon (assembly GCA_964387305.1). Lineage (GTDB taxonomy): Archaea > Iainarchaeota > Iainarchaeia > Iainarchaeales > JAAZKV01 > CAYLWD01. The sequence goes on along the minus strand of CAYLWD010000114.1, from coordinate 1,522 downwards.
GAATTAAGTCGTGTTTATCTTCAAGAAGAATTTCTGATATTTTTATTGTATCCACAAAATCTTTTCTCTTAATAAAAGCAAATGTTGAAATAATTGAGATTCTTTTTTCCCACAAGTTTTTTGATTTTGCTAACTTGTAGAGTATTTTTCTTTGCTCCGCGTTTTTGTCAGCCAAATATTCTCCAACTATTTTTGGTGCACTCAAATCAACCAAATCCCAATTGTTGATTTGTTTTGCATTTCGTATGTAGAAGTTAAAAATATTTTTTTTTTCTATTTCATTTTTTTCTTTATTTGCTTTTCCAAATTGTTCTACTAAAATCATTAGTGCTGTCAGTCTATGCTCGTGGAATTCACTCAAAAGCAATTTTTTCAATGACGCCTTGTCCAAATATTTGTGTTTTATTGCAACTTTTCTTTGTTCGGGTACAGTAATTCCTAAAAAAATATCTCCTTCTCCGTACTCTCCTTTTCCAGTTTTGAAAAAGCCCTGAAGAAGTTTTGCTTTTGATTTATTTTGTTTTGAAAACAAATCTTTTTGTATTCCTTGTAGAGTCATGTTTTATTTTTCCATTAAATTATTTTTGAATTAGGTTCTTGCAATATCAATTAATGTTTTTGCCATGAACCAATACCGAGGGTTAATAGCCATTTTTCCAATAAAGTGTGATGGCTCATCCATGCTTCCCTCCATTTGAAGAAAGTGTTCTATTCCAGAATTTTTTAATTTCTTTACTAACAAATCAACTTGTTCATTATTTAATGAATTAAAATATTGTCTAATTTTCCAATGCATTTTTAGTTCCTTATTGGTTTCCTGTAAATTAGAATAATAATTATTTAACGGTTTATTGTTTTTAATATTCTCGGCAATTGTTTGTGCTAAAACATTTGCACTCTTCATTCCAAAAATTACTCCTCCCCCAGTAGTTGCTTTTGTTTGAAACGCAGCATCTCCTACAATCGCTAAATTGTTTTTGTAAATCGTTTCTAGGGGGGCTCCATAAGGGATTAGTGACGAACTTATTCCTTCTATTGTTGATGAGGAAAAGTGTGCATTAATAAAATTATCAAATTTTTCTGAGATATTTTCTGTATCGCCACTTCCAAGCATTGAGCCAATTCCAATTTTTGTTTTTTCTTTACTAATTGGAATACTCCAACCAAAGAATCCTTTTGCTTCGTTTAATAAATAAACTTCAACCATCTTGTCATCAAAGCTTCCTGTGCAAATTCCTTGCATTGTTTGAACAAATTTTTCTTTTCCCAAATTTATTCCCATTAATTGCCTAACTTTTGAGTTTACTCCGTCCGCACCAATAACTAAATCAGCTTTTTTTAATTCTCCTCGTCCATTACTTTCCAGAAATAAGTTTTTTCCCCTAATATCAATAAGTTTAGTATCTGTTTTAACATTAATTCCCTTAGCAACGGCTTTTTCTAAAAGCATTTTATCAAATTTTGTTCTATCCACCACATAAGCAACTACACTTGGACGCTTTATTTCTAGTAGTGTTCCCCA
>CAYLWD010000113.1:1672-1880 GCA_964387305.1 uncultured archaeon | reverse complement strand
AATACTGTTGAAACCATTAACTCTACAAACACTAACATTGAAGTTATTCATCAAATAAAAAATCAACTGTATGAAATGGAGCAAAGAAAAAAGAAACAAAAAACCACTCCACAAAAACCTTTTCCACCACCTGGGCCTGGACAAAATTATGCTTAATTTAACTACCTTTTTAATTACTTCCAAATGAACACATTATATGGCGCAATTA
>CAYLWD010000113.1:0-1662 GCA_964387305.1 uncultured archaeon | reverse complement strand
TATTCACAGGAAAGTACTTCCCGGCTAATTTTGATGAATTTATTGGTAATGTTGAGATTGTGGATGAAGCAAAAAAGTGGGCGCAAGAGTGGAATGAAAACAAATCGCCAAAACCGCTGGTACTTTTTGGAATGCCGGGGGTTGGAAAAACTAGTTTGGCTTATTTGATTGCAAAAGAAATGAATTGGCAAGTATTTGAAATGAATGCCTCGGACTTAAGAAACAAGGAAACAATGGAAAAAATTGCTGGGGCGGCAACCAACAACTCTTCTTTATTTGGAACAAAAAGGTTAATCCTAATTGATGAAATTGATTCAATGCAATCACAGGATAGGGGTGGGGCAGCATCGATTTTTACTCTTGCAAAAACTTCTTGTAATCCAATAATTTTTACGGCGAATGAGATTTATGCGGATAGAAAACTCTTGCCATTAAGAGGAATTGCAACTTTAAAAGAATTTAAAAAAATAAATTATTTAAGTATTGCAAAAAGATTAAGAGAAATTTGTGAAAAAGAAAATGTTGAGTTTGATCCGGAAGCAGTAAAAGAACTTGCAAAAAATTCGGGCGGGGATTTTAGGGGAGCATTACTTGACATACAAAGTCTTGGAAACAATATTACAATGGAATCTGTTAGCAAATTGTCTCCACGGCAAAAAAAAGAGAAAATATTTTTGATAATGACGCAAATATTTAAGGGAAAAACAACAAAGGAAATTCAAGAAGCAGTTGATAAGTCTGAAGTTTCTCCAGACCTACTAATGCGCTGGATTGAAGAAAATATCCCGCGACAATACGATGAAATTGATACCGCAAACGCTTTTAATTATTTAAGTCGTGGAGATATTTTTAATGGAAGAATTTTTAGAAGAAGACATTATTCTTTTTTGAAGTATGTTTTTTATCTTTCAACTGTTGGGGTAAGTTTTGCAAAAACAAAAGAGTATCATGGCTGGAAACCTTTTCAATTCCCAACGCTTTTATCAAAACTGTCTGCATCAACTTCAAAAAGGGCTCTGCGAAAAAGCATTGCTTCCAAAATTGGAAAAAAAACACACTGTTCAATAAGGCAAGGGATGAAAGACCTTCCTTTTTTACAATTGCTAATGGAAAATAAAGAAAGTGCCCCAGAGCTAACATATTATTTTGGTTTTGATGATAAAGAATTAGCATTCATGCTGAATACAAAAAAAGAATCTAAAAAAGTTTCTTCTTTGATTGAAAAAGCTAAAGAAATTGAGAAAAAAGTAATTCTGGAAAAAACCCACTTAAAACAATCAAGACTATTTGTTTAATCTTCAATGAGTACTGTGTGGTTTTCAACAAAAGATTCAATTTTGTTAGTTATCTTTTTTCTTTTCCATAATAGAATTAGTATAATTAAAAAACCGATTATAACTGTAATGATTCCTTGGGTTGTTCTGAATAAAAAATTACTTATCGCATTAATGTCAACAACGGGGTCAGCTTTTTTCCAAATTACATAATTAATAATTAACTTGCCCCCGCTTTTATACCCGCTCCAAGTTACAAGTTGCTTTGTTCCTGAGGATGTTATTGTGGCCTCTGGTTCAATAGTCCCTTTTATGCTTGCGCCAGGGGGGAGTTCAATTGTAATGTCTGTGTTATCAGGAATAACCCAAAAAGGTGGTTCAAAAAGCC
>CAYLWD010000112.1:0-1921 GCA_964387305.1 uncultured archaeon | reverse complement strand
TTTTTTTGAGAAAACTTTGATTTTTTTCTAAATAATCTGAAAGAAGTTGAGTAAAGCGTGCTCCGCGAGAATCTTCTACACAAGCAATTAGTGTGCAATTCTTTTTGTCAGCAGTATGATAAAGTTTTTGAAATAATTGAACAATTGTTAAATAATCTTCATTCACATGGGATTCTTTCCTTGGTTTGTCTTGGTATTGGGGAACAATCGAACCATCAATAAAAAGAAAATTTGGTGAAAACGTTTCAATAATTTCAATGGAGAGTTTGACTTCTTGTTTTAAGCGCTCAAGAGAAACACTTTGTTGCTCTTCATCTTTTTCTAAGGCAGAACGAAGAAGAAAAGGTTCGGGTAAAGAAAAAGAGTGCGGAAAATAATCCGCTTTAGATAAAGAATTATCCATATAAGTAAAAATAACTCCTGCTTTTCTAATTAAAACAATATCAACAAAAGAAAGTTTTTTTGGAACAAAGCCCGAATCAACACCCGCAAATAAACCAGTAAGAGTGGTTTTCTCAATAGGCATAACAATTTTTTCTGAACAAAAAGGAGAAGAAAGTTTTTTTACTGGAGCAAGCGCACTGGACAGTTTTTGCTGTTTGCTGTTGTCCTGCTGAATTATTTGCGCAGTTTCCTCTAAGAATTCGTTAATGCCCATAGGAAAAAGAATTGCTCGTGGGGTATAAAAGGCTTTTGAAGGGAAAGTGCCGGCACAATATAAGAAAAGCAAAAAAAATCAACCTCGAAGAAAGACTTTTAAAACAAACCTACTTTTATTTTTCAGTGATATTAATGAAAATGCGATTTGAAGTTGAAACCAAGATACAGGATTGGAATCACCCTTTAAGAAAAAATGAGCCAACAAAAGAAATTTTTGAAGTAGAAGAAGGAGAAAATTTTGATAGAATAGTTGGAAACAAAAATGATGAACCTATATTTAATATAAAAAAATATTTGGGGAACAGAGTGTTGTTAGGATATTCAAGATTATTTACTTTAAAGACATTCAATAATGGTAATCAAATGGTTGATTTGTTTATGGACCAACCCGTGGCATTGACTTACCTTTGGGGAGAAAATGGGATAACAAAAAAAATTACTTACAAGGGCGCAATAACTGAAGACCCTTCAGAAGAAACTGAAATAGTAAAATAAATAATCTATAATATTAAGCATCAACAACTTTGTTTTTCTTTGAAACTTTTATTCTTGTTTGTTCGTGCTTCAAAGTACTTTTGTGAGAAAGAATCAATGCAATAAATTTTCCAGTAGACGTAAGTGAAACAAATAATTGTTTATTTTGCATTGAAAAATCTATTAATCCCTCTTCTTTTAATTGCTTTAAGTGATAAAAAATTGCTGATTTAATTAATTTTAATGAATCGGGAGTAACTCTTTGATTTTTTATTTTAGCAAAGGCTTTTGAAATATTGGTAAAAGATTTTTTTTCAGAATTAATTAAAGAAAGAATTTGAGCTTTTTTTCCTTTAGGAATAATTATTTTACTTAAATTAATTGAAGGCATATCCACTAGTCCGCGAGCACCAACAGTAATTATTTCTCCAGGGTGGGTGTATTGCGCAGGAATAACATAAAATAATTTTATTGGATAATATTGGGAAGCAAGCATCATAGCCATTTTTAGTACAGTAGTTCCAGAAGAAATGTTAACATTAACTTCATCATATTGAGCACAAGCTTTTTCAAACAAATCAACCGTGCTAATTAAGCACTCGTCCATGTCGTGGTAACTAAAAAAAATAACTTCATAATCCATTAAAGGCTTTATTGATTGTCCGATTTTTTCAGCAATATTAGTTGTTGCTTCACCCCAACGCTTATCGGGGGCTTTTCCAGGATCAGAAGAAATGAAAATGGCTTTATTGCAGGGCTTTTGCTTAAGCCCATACATTATCCTATC
>CAYLWD010000111.1:0-1974 GCA_964387305.1 uncultured archaeon | reverse complement strand
TTAGTAGTTTTTACACCAATAACCTCTTCTCCCGGCAAGGGGTGGCAACATTCAGCAATTTTTATTTTCTTTGGGTCATTGATTATTTGTGCGGGCTTTTCTTTTTTTTCATTAGTGATTCCAAAGAAGGTTTTTATTTTTGATTTTGCCTTAGAAGTTATTACGCTTAATAACCACTCTCGCTTTGTTTGTTCTTTTTTTGAAGTTATTATTTCTACTTTATCCAAGTTCTTTAGTTTTGTATTTATTGGAACGAAAATTCCGTTTATTTTTGCTTTCTCCATTTTTTTTGCAACATCGGTGTGTATTGCAAAAGCGAAATCAATTGTTGTTGAGTTTATAGGTAAGACAATTACATCATTTTTTGGAGTGAAAACAAAAATTTTTTTTACACCAAAACCTTTAGTACTTGTTTCTTTTCCATAATTTTTTTCCCATTCTTCTAGCTGTCTTTTCCAATTAATTTCTTTGTCAAATTCCTTGTCTTTTTTGTATTGCTTATATTGCCAATAATTTTCAAAGCTGGTTTTTAAGTGTTGGTCCAAAGTTCTTATTTGTACTTCAATAATGTCTCGGTTTCTTAGCACGGCTGTGTGGATGCTTTTGTATCCTCGTGAATCTGGTTTTGAAATATAATCATCAAAGGCTTCCGGAATTATTTTGTATTTAGAGTGAATGTATCCAAGAATTTCGTAACATTCTTTTTCTTTGTTGCAAATTACCCTAATTCCATATAAATCAAATATTTTTTCTAAAGGAATATTTTTTTTCTTACTTTTTTCATAAATACTCCACAAGGATTTTGGCCTTCCAGTAATTTCTGCATTGACTTTTCCTTTAATGAGGTTCTCTACCTCTTGCTTTACTTCTTCAATAAGCAGTTCTCTTTCTTCTCTGTCTTTTCCAACAAATTGTTTTATTTTTTCAAAATCTTGCGGATTTTCTGCTTTAAAACACAAATCTTGTAATTGCCAATCCAATTTTTTTATACCCAATTTTAATACTATTGGTAAATAAATTTCTCTGGTTATTTTAATAATTTTTTTTAATTCTTCTTTACTGATTTTTTTTATTTCATCTTCTTTCAATTTTTGTAATTGTTCTGCTAAACAAACAGTTATTGTTAAAGAATTTCTAGGGATAGATAAAACTAGTGAAGGTAGAATCTCTTTGTTTGTTCCTGAATAATTTTTTTCAATGATTTCTGTTATTCTTTCAGAATCTTCTATAATTTCTTTAATTTCTTTTCCAAATTTTTCTAAAGTATTTTGTTTAAGTTCAAAATTTTTTTCCCAATCAATGTTTTTAAGTATTCCTGCGCTAATAATTTCGTCATTTAACCCGTTTTCTTCCAATATTCTTCCAATTTCTAATGCGTTCTCATTGTTTTCTTTTCCCTTTTCTTTCGCCAAGGCAATTGCGTTCGCCTTATTTTCTAGTTGTTTTTTGGAGTCAAAAAGTTTGTCAAACAAAAACAGCACCTTTTTTGGTATTATACACATTATAGTGGTTAGTGGTTTTTTTAAATCAACCCAAAACGCTTTTAACCATATTAGCATTACTTTTTTGGGGTGTTGTTAATGGTTTCTTTTCCTAAAGTTGAATTAACTAAAATTCCTGTTGTTGACGAGGTTGATGCGGGCATTTTATCAAAAACATTTACGCATTTTTTTAAAAAATTACCTTCTGAAGCAAAACTTCATTTGTCTTTCAAAGAGTACGATAGGGGTGGCTTAAAAAAACAGCACGAGATTCATGCCATTCTTTCTATCGATTCTAAAAAGTTTTTTGCTTCTGAAGAGGGGTGGGAATTAATTTCAACAATTCAGTCGGTTCTCGACAAACTCGAAAGGGAAGTTTCTAAGAAACTGAGAAGGTAACTACCTTCTCTTCTTAGCTTTTTTCTTTGTTTTTTTAGTGCTTTTTTTCTTTGCGGTTTTTTTTGTTTTTTTCTTGGCTTTTTTATTAGCTTTT
>CAYLWD010000110.1:0-1979 GCA_964387305.1 uncultured archaeon | reverse complement strand
TAGAAATAGTGTAAAAATAATTCCAATTTTTTTCATATGCAAGTCCCCCAAAGCGTTTTTGCTTGCACCAATAATGGCTTTGAAGTATTTAAAAGTAGAGGTTTTGAAAAAATATTTTTGATTTAGAATTTAACTATTTATTCCAAGAAGAATTGCCATGATTTTATTTCTTCAGGCATTCCTTTTCTTTTCCTGATTTCGGTAATTGTTTTTCCTTGTAATTCTGTTGGCAATTTTTCGTAACCATAGTATTCTGCTGTCCAAACAGCTCTTCCTGATGTTGCTCCCCGCATTGCGCTAGAAAATCCAATTAATTCTTTTACAGGGGCTTTTCCGATTATAATACTAGAATCTCCTTCTTGTCTCATTTCAGTTATTTGTACTCTCCTAGAACCAAGTTCTCTTGAAGCTGAACCCATTTGGGCTTCGGGTACCGTGATTGTAAGTATTTGTTTTGGTTCAAACAAAACGGCTTTTGCTTGTAGCATGCAAGCATAAATTCCTCTAGTAATTGCAGGTAATACTTGTGCAGGTCCCCTGTGTATAGAGTCTTCGTGTAAAGTTGCATCATCTAATTCTATTAGTACTCCTTCTACTCTTTCCTTAGCTAATGGGCCTTCGTTTGTAGCATCCATAAATCCTTGGATTACTAATTCCCTAATTTCGTGTAGTGCTTGTATTCCTCTTGTTCTATCAATCAAAACACAGCCATTGTTTAGTGCCCAAACTTTTTTTGAAATATCTGTATCAAAACCAATTGCTTTTAATTTGTTAATTGTTTCAGTGTGTTTTGGTTTTAATTTTCCATTCATTTTTGAATCAATAATACTAGCAAATAATTCTGCCGGAACCCTTGATGCTTTTATTTTGAATTTGTTGTGCTTGTTTGGACTCTTTGCTTCTAAAATATTGCTCGCCCCTTCTACTGTTTCGTGATAAACAACAATTGGTTGTGAAGTTTGTACATCTAGTTTGTTTGTGTTAGTTATTCTGTACAAGTTTACTTCTAAATGTAGTTCTCCCATTCCTGAAAGTAAGTGTTCTCCTGTTTCTTGATTAATAGTTGTTCTTAAGTTTGGATCTTCTTTTGATAATTTTTTTAATACTTCAATTAATTTTGGTAAGTCCTTTGGGTTCTTTGCTTCTAGGGATATTGTCATTACGGGTTCAACATTACTCATGAAACTCTCAAATGGTTTCATTTCTATACTCGAAATTGTTTCGCCTGCATAAACGTCCTTTAATCCCACTAATGCAACAATGTTTCCGCCCTCTGCTTTTGATATTCCAACTAGCTCGTTACTCATGTATATACCGACTTTTTGTACTTTAACTTCTTGTCCTGTTGATACTATTCTTACAATGTCTCCTGGGCGTATTGTTCCTGAATAAATTCTTCCAGTAGCAACGTCTCCAGCGTGTTGGTCAACTCCAACATCAGTAATAACCATTGATATTGGCGCTTTCGGATCACAAGCAGCCATTGATTTACCAATTTCTGATTCCATTTCTCCGCCCCAGATTTTTTTTATTCTATATGCTTGTGCTTCTACTGGCGAGGGTAAGTGTTGTACAATCATTTCTAAAACAACTTCGTGGATTGGACTTTTTTTAGCTAATTCGTCTTGCTTATCATCTTGAATCATACTATAAACTTCTTTGAAATTAATTCCGGATTTTTGCATGTAAGGAGTTGATACTGCCCACTTCTTTTTTGCACTACCAAAAGCAACGCTACCATTTTGAATACTAACTTTCCACTTTTCTTTGAATTGTTCTGGTGCGTTTTTATCAATAAGATTATTTACTTGGGTAATTACTTTGATGAATCTTTCTTGCATTTGTTCAGGACTTGCTCTTAATTCACTAATTATTCTATCAACTTTATTTATGAATAAAACAGGTTTAACATATTCTCTTAGGGATTGTCTAATTACTGTTTCTGTTTGAGGCATTACTCCTTCAACAGCATCAACAAC
>CAYLWD010000109.1:0-1984 GCA_964387305.1 uncultured archaeon | reverse complement strand
AGTATAAAAAGCTTAGCTGAATTCACTTTTACTTTTTTTATATGTTTTTCAGTTTTTTTTATTTTTGTATTTTATCTTTTACCTCTAGAAAAAAGCCCATTTTTTGCTTGAAAGCGTTTATTAATGTTTCTTACGAGGGAGAATAGCTATATCCTTTAAATAGTAGAACGCTGTAAGTACTCTATTAATTTTTGTGGGAGGTAATAGATATGGCTGCTAAGAAACCGTTCGGCGGATACACAATTAGCTTCAAGGGAAGAGAAGAAAGTCTTGAACACGTATTCGGTAAAAGTCCAGTAACACCTAGTGAAATGACTAAGAAAATCTGGGCTTTTGTTAAGTCAAAAAAATTGGCTTCAAAATAAATAGAATATTGATGAGTGGCTCCGAAAGGAGCTACTTATTCTAATTAATTCTTCAATAGAAATCAAGGGTTTTTTATTTTAAAAAATTACTAATTGCGATTATTATTAGAATTATTCCCGCAAGTATTCCAATTAGTTTAATGTGTTTAGCAAACACGTGCCTAAATTCTTTTCCAATAATCATTCCTGTTATTGATATTAAAAAAGTTGCACTTCCAATTATAAACATGGCTGTTGTGAGTGGAATTCCAATTAAAAATAGGCTTGGGCCAATTACAAGAGCGTCTAAGCTAGTAGCAAAATCTGCAACAACCATTTCTTCTAATTGATTTATTTTCTTTTCGTATTTAGTTTTTATTGAATTATAAATAATTTGTACTCCAACTAATGAAAGTAATACGAAAACAACCAAAGGCAATACTCCTGCGGATAATTTGTCTAACTCTGCTCCAATAACCCATCCAATCATTACCATTATTACATCAAGCATTGAAAAAATTAGTGCAAGTTTTATTGCTCCCTTTATTTTAAGTTTTCTTATTTCCATTCCTTCGGCAAGGGAAACTGTGAAAGAATCAATCGCTAATGCAATTGCTATTATTATAAGTAGTATTAGTTCCATTCAATTTCTTCTCCACTTCAGTTAAATCACTTCTTTCTTTTTTTTTGTGAATCAAATTTCTTTAAATACTTGCTCCAATCAATCAAAAAGAAAGCAAGTATTCCTATTATTCCAATAAATTCTATTGTGTAAGTTAACAAACTTCCTGTTCCACTTATTGAGTCAGAAAAAGCTTGATAAATTTCGTTTGTAGTGAATACTAAGAAAAAATAACTACATGTTCTTCCCAAGAAAAATCCAAGGAGAATATCCTTCATTTTCAATTTTGCTGAACCCACTGCAATAAAGAGTGTATTACTTGGTAATGGGCTTAGTGAATAGAGAAAAGTAAAATAAAATTTTTTTCTTTTAAAAAAAACTTTTCTTGATTCATCTGGATTAAGAAATTTTCTAATCTCTTTCATATCTTCCTTCATTTTTTTATTCCCAAAGCGTTCAACGATTATTCCAGAAAATTTTGCTAGAACAAATCTTCCTGCCGTTGAAGCAGTTACTCCAATCAAAACTAAAAGTAAAATATTTTGTGAAGAATTAATATAAAAATAAGCTAAAACAATCCAAGTTGGTGGTGCAAATGCAGGGACTACATTGATTACAAAGACTACTAACCACTCAACCAACAATAAAATCAAATCAGGCATGCCAATAGTAATACTAATTAGCTATAAAAACTTGCTTTACAAGAATTCGTTGTATTTGCAGGAGTACGGAATTGGAAAACCGACTGGATTGAGGTTCCAGGCCTTAGTGGCTTTAAGAGTTCGATCCTCTTCTCCTGCATTTTTTACAATATTTTTGAATAATCTTGGATTTTATCAAAAACTAATTCTTTTTAAGCCATTTGTTTAAATTTATCTATATTCCTTAAGGAGTTGTGATAATTATGGCGGAAGATGTTAAGGCAGAGATGAGTTATCTAAAGTATGAATTGATAAAAAAAGAGCGCGATATTTCTAATCTAGAAAAAGGTTACGATAGGAGAAAAAAATTAAAAATC
>CAYLWD010000108.1:0-2035 GCA_964387305.1 uncultured archaeon | reverse complement strand
TCAAGTAATTTTTGAAAAAGTAATTCATTGCAGCATAAATTAGTGAAAGAGTACTATTCTCGCATCCATCTTCTTTTTTTTTCGCAAGGTAAGCAATTATGTCCCTGTCATTTATTTCTTGAATTGGTTTATTGATTTTGTATAACCCCTCGCGAGCATAAATTAAATACATTTTCAATGTTTTTGAAGAGTAACCTGAAATTAGTAAATCTTGTTTGAGTCCAATTAAATGTTTTTCAAACTCGGGATTTTTTTTGGTTCCATTTTTATTTAAACTTTCTTTTTCTAAACTCACGTTAGGTTCAATATCATTAATTATTGCTCCGCGTTTCTCAAAAATATTTTCCTTTTGAGGAGGGCCTACCGGCTCGGCAACAATAGAATTTGAAATATTATCCTGCATTTCATTAGTATTGGGGTTGAGCTTATATAAAAATTCTTCCTCGAGAGGTGGCTAATTCAAGGATTGTCCAAGAATTAGCGTTTATTTGCCCCTTTTGGGGTTGAAGTTGGTTACTACGGGTTTTCACTTGTAGAAAAACCAACCTCATTAATTGAACTCAAGTCGTCCAAATTATTCATTTTCAACAGTTTGTTAGAGAATGTGTACAACACATTATCCATAAAGAGTGAGCGTCTTACGATTGAATTCGAATTATAGTAATAACCACGGATAGCTTCTTCATCAGCTGAAACGTGAGTTATTTTTCCTCTTTCAGATAAACCATTTGTTAATGAAACATTTAGTACTATCGCTCCTTGGAAAGATTGTTCTTGCCCATAATAATCTGTTGTTCCTGTTTTGTTTTCAACAATTGTTACAGGGAAAACCAATAATTCTTTTTCTTTATCAAAAAGAATTGCTTTATGGTTTGTTAGTGCTTCTGAATCAGTCCCACTGTCTCCAATAATAAATTTTGACATTTCTATTGGATTTTCAACATCACTCACATCAAAAATTGCAATTTTTATTCCCTTAACTGCAGTATAATACACAGCTCCTTGTGAATGAACCTTTTCAGCATCCTCTAATTCATTAACATCTTTTCCTATTCCAAGTAAATGTGTTTCATCAATTGGATGCAAATAATCAGAGTACCCAGGAATTTTTAGTTTTCCAAGTATTTTTGGGTTAGTTGCATCTGAAAGATCAAGCACAAACAAAGGATCAATATATTTGAAAGTAACCATGTACCCTTTATCTCCCATAAATCTTACTGAATATATTTTTTCATCAGGAGCAATTCCTTCAAGTGAACCAATCAAATTCATGTCTTTGTTTAGTATATACAAATTATTTGTTGATCTGTTTGTAGGCACTTGCCCAATTTCACCGTATCTCGCTTCTACGGTTGTTGCTATTCTAAAATTTTCTTCATACTCATCCATACTAAATTGATTTAATATTTGTCCAGGAACAGTTCCTACTCCAACAAAAGAAACTTTTCCCTCATCAAACTGGAACTTATTAATAACTGTTTTTTCTGTGGTATTCCAACTAGGAAAATAAATACTTTTTACTAGCGCCCCCAATTCCGCCGGAATAATTGAGTTAGTATCTTCAGCATAATATTCCCACACATCGTCAGCCAAGTAAATGTTGCTTGTTGAGGCAAACAAATTTTGTGCTGAACCAACTACAGTTTCTTTTGTTAATTCCTGCGATTTTAAATTTAACGAAGCAATTGTTACAAAACTTTGTGGCCTAACTCTAGGCATTATTCCAATTTCTGTTGGAGAAGCAATCCCGCCCTCTACTCCATCAATTTTCATTAAAGGAATCATACTATTTTCATCACTCCCGTTAGAATTTTTTGCTTCAGCATAGTATACTCTAGGATTTGAATTGATTACAAAGTAAGCATTCTCTCCCACTAATCTTGAAGTAAGGTAACTTCCTTCAAATTCAATCTCTTTTACTAAAGACGGAGAAGTTTTATCAGAAATATTATACAATCTAACGCTTGTTCCTCCCCCACCATAGTAAGGGTAATATCCTGGCCCCATTGACATTTCTGGATAAATTTTTTCATTG
>CAYLWD010000107.1:0-2137 GCA_964387305.1 uncultured archaeon | reverse complement strand
CTTTAGCAGTAATCGAATTGGGTAAACCCTCAGTGCAATCTCCAGTAATAACACAATAAGAATTTACTTGTTCTCGGGCAAGGTCAAGACGCAAATCTTGCCCAGCAAAAATGTAAATAAGTGCAAAAGCAAATATTACTCCTACAAAAATCCAAACATAAATCATTATTAGGTTAAAGTGGCGTGCAAAAAAAGTTGCTGAACTCTTTCTGCAAATAGCTTCATCAGCTTCCTCACTAGAAAGAATTGCATAAACTAGCGGAACCAAACCGATTGTAATGAAAGCAATTGATAAAACACTTGCGTGAGTTTTAAATAATAAATAAGAAATTGCTACGCTCCCAATTGTTATTAGCATTGTTAGAAAAAGTATATATATTGGGTGTTGGCGAATTCTTTTTTCCCCAATTAGTGATTCAAAAACCATTTCCAAAACCTATTTCATTAATTAAAACTAATAATTTTCTTAATAATAAACCTATCGTAATGGCTTCAGAGAATTCAACTCAAACTAATCGATGAGGGCAGGCACACAAAGTGGATTTATAAACGTTATCTTGAAAATAATTTATTGTTAGAACTAGTAAACGTATGCTAATTGTATTAGCTAAATGTAACTACTGAGTAACCTAAATATAGAGAAGGAGTTTTGTATGAGTAAAAAGAATTCAATTGTATTGCCTGGAGAAATACTAACTACTGAAGAAGAATATTTGCCTGGAGAAAATACTTTCGAAGAAAAAGGAAATGTGAAATCAAAAATAAGTGGACGAGTAATTTTTGACGATGAAAAAAGAGAAGTAAAAGTTAAGGGAAAAAATGTTGAGATGCTAAAAAAAGGAGATGTTGTTTTTGCTAAAGTAAATATTGTAAAAACAAGCATGGTTGTTGTTGAGATAGTTGATTCGGAAGGAAATAAAGCAATTGGATTATCAAGCGGACAAATTCCAGTAAGATTTGTTTCTAATGCTTTTGTAAAAGACTTGGGAACTTGCTTTAAAGTAGGGGATTTAGTTAAAGCAAAGGTTGTTTCAGCTAATGAAATTGCCGTTGATTTATGCACTAACCAAACGGGGTTGGGAGTAGTAACTGCTTATTGTTCTAAGTGCAGAAAAAGAATGACTTTTAATAATGGAAAATTAAGGTGCATGGATCCTGAATGCGGAAGTATTGAGGAAAGGAAATGGGCTGAAACAGAGGACTTACCAACAGAAAGAGGAACAGGCGGGGGCTTTGGAGATAGAGGAAGGAGCTTTGGTTCAAGGGATAGTGGAAGAAGATTCAGTGGAGAAAGGAAAAGTTTTGGTGGAACAGGAAAGGACTTTGGAAACAAAGGAAGAAGCTTCGGACACAGTAATGGAAAGAGTTTTAATCCCCGCGGGGGAAGAGGTTTTAGTCAACGAGGGGGTTTTAGAAGATGAAACTAACGATAATAAAACAAGAAAAAGAGTTATTAGAATTTTATATTGAGGGAGAAAGACACACCTTGCCAAACATTCTAAGAGAAAAACTATTGAAAGATTCTGACGTAGAATTTTGCGCATACACTATGGACCACCCTATAGAAAACAAATCAAGATTCCTTGTGAGGGGAAAGAATCCTAAAAAGTCAATTGAGAGTGCAATAAAAGAAGTTAAAGAAAATCTTGACGAATTTAGGAAAGTATTTGCAAAAGCAAAAAAATAAAATTCGAACAAATTAATTCAAAAAAAATAAAAAACTTAAAAAGCGCACAAGTAATTGTCAGCGCTTTTTCTTCAAATTCTTCGTTTTACTTTTCTTCAAATTCTTTTTAGCTTTTTTGAGAGTATTTGATTTTAAAATAGATTTTTTTCTCAAAGCTTGAGTACGTATAGTAATATACTTGTCAAGCAAACCCTTGAGTTTTTGCTGGTCACTAGGATTCACTTTAGACGCATCAGCAAAGCCAGCAATAGAAGCTGCTAACTTAGTAAAATCCGCTGGAAAGAAAATTTTGGAACCAGGATTGCTTGACATGGTTTCAATTGCTTTAATATAATAATACGCAATAGCCTTGTCATCAAGTTTTGCCGCAGCTTCTTTAACCGCTTCAATTTCTAGTTTGTGAGCATCAGCACGTTGCCCGCGAGCAAGTTTTTCTTGAACAGCTGCTTT
>CAYLWD010000106.1:0-2156 GCA_964387305.1 uncultured archaeon | reverse complement strand
TGATTTTGCTTACACATTACATACTGATATGGGGGATGGATTCATTAGAGCAATTGATGTTAAAACAAAACAAATAATTGGAAGAGACCATCTTCTAAAATCAGGAGATGCAATCGAATTGATTTTTAACAAACATTAGGAACCCGCCACTCTTCCAAATTAAAATTAAAATGATAAGTATTTTCGAACCCCCTCCAAAATGATTGTTTTTCAGAAAAGATAATCAAATTTAAAAAAGAAAAATAGCTAAAAAAAATAACTAGAAATATTAGTTCTCTTCAAGTATTTCTGTAACGCTTTTTTGTTTTGGCTTTGTAGTTGTTTCAGTTGTTACTGTTCTTCTACGCGTTGGGTTTTCCTCAACAGTAGTTGTTGTTACTGAAGGAATATCAAGCATTTCTTTTTCTTCAGAAAGAATCTTTTTTTCAAAACTCCTCATCTTGGATTCTTTTTCACCAAGTTGTCTTAGAGTATAAAAATATGCATTAATTACTTGGTCAAGATCAAGTTGGCGTTTGAAACCGATTCTTGCTACGTCCTCAAAATACAATCCAACTATTTTTGCTGCAACTTCTTCATCACGCATACAATCACCTTCTCATCCTGCTTTCTTTAATAGCATTACCAAGTTCACTCATTTCAATTTCTTGGCGCTTTACTCTAGCAAGTGCATAAAGATAAGCATTTATTACTTCATCCAAAGTTAATTCTTTCTTCATTCCAAATCGAGCGATGTCCTTGAAGTAAGCTTCAACAACAATGAATGCAA
Organism: uncultured archaeon; assembly: GCA_964387305.1. Lineage (GTDB taxonomy): Archaea > Iainarchaeota > Iainarchaeia > Iainarchaeales > JAAZKV01 > CAYLWD01. Next base: position 1,387 of record CAYLWD010000106.1, on the reverse strand, counting down.
CTTCTTCATCACTTGGTTTACCAATATTTTCAACAACGTTCTTTGAAGTTGAAGAAAACTTTGAAACCGCACTTTCTACTGCTTGGCGAACATCAGCTATATTTATGCTTGGAACTTTAATTGTTTTAGTAATTGTTCTAATCTTTGGTTTTGATAAAATTTTTCTTATAACTACTGTTGGTTTTGATTTTATTCTACGAACAATGGTTTTAGTAACAGTTTTTGTTCTATTACGATACTTTATTTTTGGTTTACTAGTAATTGTCCTAGTTCGATATTTTATTTTAGGCTTACTAGTAATAGTTCGTGTTCTATATTTTATCTTTGGTTTTGATTTTATATTATGGACAACAGTTTTTGTTATAGTTCGAGTAGCACCTTTTTTTCCAAGTGTCCCTGCTTTTGCTAGCTTCCACAAAGCAACTGATTGTAAAAAAGTTTTTCCTAAACGCATTTGTGAACCAATAAATTGATTATAAGCAGATGGTCTTCGTTTATTTTTGCTCTGTAAAGCATTATATCTTTTCCATTCTTTAGCTGATTGAGTAAAAGTCAACCCTGCTTTGATTTGTTTCCTAATAAACAGATTGTATTCAGAAATGTGCTTAGCTGGACGCTTTTTTTTCTTTTGTAATAATAAAATATCTTTTTTTAATTTTTCAATTTCAGCATCTTGGCGAACATTAACACTATGAGCTTTAGTTGCAACACGCTTTGCTTTCTTTAATTCAGTTTTTGCTTTAGTTGCTTCCTTCTTAGCAGTTTTAGCTTCTTTCTTTACGGTCTTAACTTTTGCACGAGCAACTTTCATTCGAGCCTTATTCTTATCAGCAGATTTTTTAACTGCACTAATGCGTTTAGAAACTTTTTTTACTTTCTTTTTTACTACAGTCTTAGTTACTCTAGCCAAACAAATCACCTAAAAAAATAATTATGCCCAATTCAAATACTAAAAGCACTTAATACTAAAAATAAGAGCACAAGAGTATAAAAAGGTTGCTTATTAACGGAACATAGTTAATTCACCATATTTTTCTTTAGTGAAAGTAATCTAGTAGTTCCACGCGATTTTTTCTTTTCCTCAGCAATAATAAACCCTTTTTGTTCTAGTGATTGAATTGCATTACGCAAAGAACGTTCACCAAAACTTTTTTTGAGTAAAGAATAAATTTCTCCCGATTCAAGAGATTTTTTTTCAAGCAAATTTATCACCAAAATTTCTTGTTCAGATAAATTAGAAAAAATTTCTATTTTAATTGGTTTTTCTTGCATCATTGCAGAACGCACGTGGCTTAGTTCTACACGAGAATCATTTGCCCTTTCAGCTAGGCGCCCAGCGTTCAACAAAATATTTATTGCAACACGAGCATCACCGCCCAATTTGAAA
>CAYLWD010000105.1:0-2229 GCA_964387305.1 uncultured archaeon | reverse complement strand
ATAGTATCGGTACATCGGTTCGTGTCTCTCGGTGAAGCTTTCTTGGTTGGTGCGTTTTGATTTTGCAACGATGCGCCAGCCTTTTGGGGGTTTGTTCGCTTAAGAGGTTTTGTAATTTTATTCCATTATAATGGTGGATTGAACTATCAAAGGCCATTAGGATTCTTCCATGCGGTTTCAATACTTTCCTGCATTCCTTAAGACTCGCATTAAATTGTTTAAGGGGGTACATTGAGCAATGCGCACAAATAAAGTCAACGCTGTTCGGAGAAAATTTTTGAGAGAGTTTCAAAGCATTCCCAACCCTCCAACCAACTTTCTTGTTAGCAGGAATATTCTTTGAGTGTAATTCTCTTATCATATTCTCGTTAGTAGTTAAACCGATTGCAGATACCCTTACTTTTGTTCCGAATTATACTAAATGATAGAACATTAGGTTAACATGTTCCCTAGCGTTCCCACGGGGACGCTAGATGTTTTTTTTTAAATTAATTTCTTAATAAAAAACGAAAACCTTTTACCGCCCAATTCCACCAAAAAACCCTATATTTTACCGCCCTAAAAAAACACTATTTGTAAATAATGGTTCAAAAAGCCAATATTGTGCAATATGGCGTGGTTAGCTTTACCGCCCCCTAACAACAAGTTTAAATATTAGTTGGAGTGTGTTATTTGTATGAGTTTCTTGGAATACAAAGAAAAGTCAAGCGCAAGGTACGCTTATTTCGTTAAAAAAGGATTTACTCCGTGGAAAAAATATGCCCTAATAAAATACATTGGAAAGGATACAGGATTATTTTCAAAAGAAGGCTACATGTTAGACAATATGGGTACCCTGGTAGAAGCAGAATTAGATTTAAGGAAAAACTTGTGGGAAAACACCAAATTAGCTTACAATAATGAGTTAGTAAAAAATGTTGAAAAAAATGCTATATTATTAACTAATCTTGTTGAAGCAAAGAATACTTACCCAATACTCAAAAAAGAGTTTGCAAAAGAATTTGTGTACAACTCTAACAATATAGAGGGTTCAAAAATTCCAAAAGAAAGACTTGCAGAACTATTAGAAAAAGGAAAAACAAATCACTCAAACAAAAACGAAGTGCTTGAAGTAGAGAACTCAATAAGAGCAATGGATTATTTTGATAACGGATTTACTTTCAATGAAACAGGAATAAAAAAATTATATTCAATTCTAACAAAAGACATTTTAATGGAAAAAGGAATGCCCTACCCAAAGGGTTTTAGAAAAATAGAAATAATTGCAGGCGAAGCCCCAACAAGCAAGCCCAAAGAAATAAAGAAAGAAATTTCTTCACTACTAAAATGGAATAAAACTAATTCAAAAAAGATTTCTCCATTAGAAAGAGCATTTGGTTTTCACTGGCGCTACGAAGCGATTCACCCATTCAGAGACGGTAATGGAAGAACCGGAAGATTACTAATGAACAAAATACTTGACCAAAATAATTACCCCCCAATAATAATCTACAAAGACAATAAACTAGCTTACTTCAATGCAATAAGTGCAATACGCGAAGGCGACAACAAGAGATACTATCAATTCATGCTAGAACAAGCAAAAAAAACTTACGAACAAATGATTGAAATAATAAAAAAAGTTTAATAGAATTCATCCCCGCTTTCTCACTACTCTTTCCAAATAGAAGCTGTTCATAGGAATGTGTCTGTTTCTTAGCCAATTGGTTCCTCGCTTTACGCAAAGAACTAATTAAACGAGAATTGAGTTGAGCCCTCTTCATAAATAATAGAATAATTAGGGGAGTATAAAAGCGTTTCTGGAAAAACAAGGGACAAACAAACTAAATCAAAGAGAACGAAATATAAACAAGGAATATTCCTACGTTGAACCCCATGTAAAGAATTGCCCAAATCTTTTCTTTATCAGTAGCATCATAGTTTCCTGAAAGTAGTTTCTTTATTTGGTTAAGGTTCAACACAAAATAAACTAAACCAATAAATCCAATGATGTTCAACAAGAATAGTTTTGAAAAAATGCTTGCCATAAATAATACTGTTGGATTGATTATATTCGCTGGAGCCAAATCACTAATTGAGAAAAAAATAACTACAATTAATTCTGCCAAAAAACCTAAAACAAAATAAAATGCAGCTAAAACAGATAAAAAAACAGAACCATAAATCGAAAAAATTCCAAAAACATCTATTCCTGCCCTATAAAATCCTTTAAGAGAAACCATTCACAAC
>CAYLWD010000104.1:0-2357 GCA_964387305.1 uncultured archaeon | reverse complement strand
AAAGAAAAAATTTCTGATAAAAAATATGATGCTGTTTGTGTTACTCACAACGAAACATCAACAGGTGTAATGAATAAACTTGAAGAAATTTCTCCAATTATAAAAGAAAGTGGAGCCCTTTTTTGTGTTGATGCGGTTTCGTCAATGGGGGGAGCAAAAATAGAAGTTGACAAAACAGGAATTGATGTTTGTTTAGCAAGTTCACAAAAATGTTTTTCTTTACCGCCAGGAATTAGCTTTGCTTCAATAAGCGAAGATGTACTTGCTAAAGCAAAAACCGTAAAAGCAAGGGGATATTACTTTGATTTTATAGAACTTACTAAAGAGTATGATTCAAAACAAACTCCTTATACTCCAGCAGTTGGAATAATTTTTGGATTACAAAGACAATTAGAAAACATGTTCGCTGAAGGAATTGAGAATATATGGGATAGACACAAAAATATGAGTATTCAAACACAAGACTGGGCACAAAAAAATGGATTAGGTTTATTTGCTCAAAAAGAATATCGTTCGGTTACAATAACTGCAGTTGAGAACACAAAAAAAATTGATTTAGAGGAAATTAAGAAAAAAATGAAGCTTAAGGGGTACATAATGGATGCGGGGTATAGGAAACTTAATGCCGAATTAATTTCAGCAGGCAAAAACGATACTTTTAGAATACCTCACATGGGAAACTTAACTTCTAATGAACTTAGTAATTATTTAAATTGTTTAGAAGAAGAAATTCAAAAATAATTTATTTCAACGGAGTGGATATAATGAAAGTACTTGTAACAGACCAAATTAGTGAAAAAGCAATTGATATAATGAATAATGCGGGACTTGAGGTAGAAACAAAATTAAATTTAAAAGAAAATGAAATTGCTTCACTGGCGCCAAATTATGACGCCTTTGTAATAAGGAGTGGAGTAAAAATCACAAAAAAAATTTTGGAAGCAGGAGCAACAGGACGATTAAAAATAATTGGAAGAGCTGGAGTTGGAGTAGATAATGTTGACAAGGATTCGGCTAAAGAATTGGGAATTGTTGTCGAAAATACTCCCTTCGGGAATACTAATGCTGCAGCAGAACACACAATAGCCTTAATGATAATATTATCAAAACACATTATTCACGGCAATAAAACAATGAAAGAAGGGAAATGGGACAGGAAATGCTTTGAAGGAACTGAACTAAAAAACAAAACACTTGGACTAATCGGTTTGGGAAACGTTGGTAAAAAAGTTGCTAAAGTTGCACTAGCATTTGAAATGACTGTTTTAGTATATGACCCTTTTCTTTCGGAAGAAAAATTCAAGGAATTAGGAGTAAAAAAAGCTGAACTTTCAGAGATTTATAAAAATGCTGATTATATTACAGTTCATGTTCCACTAACTGAAAAAACAAAAAACCTTATTTCTGAAAAAGAATTTCAATTAATGAAACAAAATGTTCGAATAATTAATGTTGCACGTGGAGGAATAATAAACGAGGACGCACTACTAAATGCACTTAATAACGGAAAAGTTGCTTCTGCAGGGTTAGATGTTTACACAGAAGAACCCCCAACAAAAAAAGAATTAACTATTCACGAAAAAGTTGTTTGCACTCCCCACTTGGGAGCATCAACATTAGAAGCACAAGAAAATGTTGGAATAGAAGTAGCAGAACAAATTGTATTAGCACTCAAAAATAATGAAATAAAAAATTGTGTAAACGGAGTGACGAAATTAAGAAGCTAAGTTAGAACTTAAAATAAAAAAATTAATACCTGAAACATACTGTCAAGAATAATTAAAAAAAATATTCCAAAGTTCTTTTTTTAATAACTTCATTCTATCCTTGATTCATGCAAAAAGAGTTTTTTTATAGCACAAACAACAAAAATCATAAAGCTTCTTTCGAGGACGCCTTGCTCTGTGGACTGGCCCCTGATTATGGATTGTACATGATTGGAAGAGAAGAAATTCCAAAGCTAAGCGATTCAACAATAAAAGAAATGGAAGGAAAAAGTTATTCAGAGATTGCTTTTGAGGTGCTAAACCCGTTTATTGGAAATGAAATTCCTGAAAAAGATTTGCAAGAATTATTGAATGCTGCTTATTCGATAGAAAAAATTCCAACTGATGTGGAAAAAGTTCTAAACAGAACTTACATAATGTGGTTGACTAAAGGCCCAACTTATTCATTCAAGGATTACGCTGCAAGATTTTTTGGAAGAACACTAAATTATTTTCTTGGAAAAAAAGGATTAAAGCGAACGGTTGTTGTTGCAACGAGTGGAGACACAGGCGGGGCAGTAGCAGATGCTTTGTGGGAATTAGATAACGTTGACAACATTGTTTTTTATCCAAGGGGTTCTGTTAGCGAGG
>CAYLWD010000103.1:0-2386 GCA_964387305.1 uncultured archaeon | reverse complement strand
TCCTTCTGTTACACTCTCTGAAGAAAAATATTCTACTACCATAAAAAAACCTCCACAAAAACAATAACTAACTAGTAGCAACTCATTAGCAACTGTCCAGTAACTAATATTTTTATGATTTTCCTTTTAAACTTATTGGTACTAATCAGTAACTATGGCACAAGAACATAGAATCAGCCCCTATTTTTCTGAAAAACAAGTTAAAGCAATCGATAAATTAATTAACAAAATCGGTTGTACTCGTTCAGACGTAGTAAAACAATTAGTTCTAATAAAACTCACGGAAATGGGTTACTTTAATAAAAAGAAATAATTTGGGTAAAAACATAACGCTAGCGCCCAACACTCAAATAATTGAATCCAATTTTTTTCATTTCGCTTGGATTGAAAACATTTCTTCCATCAACAAAATTCGGTTGAGCCATTAGACTCTTTGCTTTAACCAAATCAAGTTCCTTGAATTCTTTCCACTCGGTTACAAGAACAACACAATCCGAGCCAGTAATTGCCTCGTAAGTACTATCACAAAAATTTACATTTCTTAATTCTTTTTTAGAATTCTCTATTGCTTGTGGGTCAAAAGCAGAAACAAGAGCCCCTTCTTTTTGTAATTGTTCTATTACAACAAAAGAAGGACTTTCTCTTACATCATCAGTATTGGGTTTGAATGCTAATCCTAAAACCGCAATTTTTTTTCCTTTTAATTCAGGAACTAATTGTTTTACTTTTGGTAACAAAATTCTTTTTTGAATAAAATTAACTTCCTCAACTGCTTCTAGAATAGCTGATTCTGAATTAGTTTCTTTCATTGTGTGCACTAGTGCTTTAACGTCCTTTGGAAAACACGAACCACCATAACCAATTCCTGCATTCAAAAATTTTGAACCAATTCTAGTGTCCGCACCAACTCCATTTGATACTTCAATAATATCGGCACCAACTTTTTCTGAAAGAACAGCAATCTCATTAATAAAAGAAATCCTTAATGCTAGCATAGCGTTACTCGCATATTTTATTAGTTCAGCGCTCTCGGCTTTAGTAAAAAAAATTTTTTCTTTCGAACAAAGTGCAGAGTAGAGTTCAAGCATTATTTTTCTTGCTTTCTCTGATTCGGTTCCAATTATTATTCTATCAGGATTTCTAAAATCATTAATTGCGTCACCTTCTTTCAAGAACTCTGGATTGGAAACAACATCAAACAAAATTGAATTATTATTAGCACTATTATTTTGTTTTGCATTTTCATTAATAATTTCAGCAACCCTCTTCGCAGTCCCCACGGGAACAGTACTCTTATCCACAATTACTTTGTACTCGTTAAGATTCTCTCCAATGGTTTTTGCTACACTCTCAACATACTTCAAATCAGCTTCCCCATTACCATTAGAAGGGGTTCCTACTGCAATAAAAATTATTTGAGAATCTTTTATTGCTTGAGCAACATTAGTAGTAAAAAAAAGTTTTTTTTCATTCGAATTCTTTTGAAACAATTCTTGTAACCCTGGCTCGAAAATAGGGCACTCGCCTTTATTCAAACAAGAAATTTTTTCTTCACTAATATCCGCACAAACAACTTTGTGCCCCACCTCGGCAAGACACGCACCAGTAACCAAACCAACGTAACCCGAACCAATAACAGCAACATTCATTAGAAAAAAAATAAGAAAAGCGTTTATAAAGCAGAGTAGGACAAAAATAAAATTTATTTTAAAAAAAAAATTAAAAAAATTCCATAATACATAAAATTAAAAAATTAGACAATTGTCTAAGTTTCATATTTTAGTTTAGTTTAAATATCTTTTTATGAGGGTTTAAATTAGAGGGCTAAAAGCTCTAGTTTAATTGTGTGGGGGAATGTATTATGGCAAGTAAATATTCACTTGGAATACTTTTTGTATTTCTAATTTTAGTTGGAAGCGTTTTTGCAGCAACAATTGATGTACCTACCAGCCAAGTTCAAGGAGAATCTTGGGAAATTAATTTGGATTGTCCAGAAATTAATGGCTGGCCAGGCGATGCAAGCGACGAGTGTTTAATTGAATGGACTGGTCCAGAGAGCGGGAGCTTTACTGACAATGATGGTGACCCTGACCCCGATACAACAAACGCTTTCCAAACATTAGATATCCCTGGAATTTATACTTACACAATCAAGGAATGCACTACTCCAGGAAATTGTGGAGCAGTACTAGATTCAGATACAATACAAATTACAAGCGATACAACTCCTGGAACCCTTTGGTTAACTTACCGTCCACGATCGGCTGGAGCATGGGCACCAACTTTAAAAATTAGTGGAATTGCTACTTTAGGCACAACAAAAATTCAATTATATATTAGAAACGAACTTAACGGAAGCACAGTACTTGATATGGAATTAGCCGAA
>CAYLWD010000102.1:0-2402 GCA_964387305.1 uncultured archaeon | reverse complement strand
GCTTTTTATACTGTAAAACCATTCATAATTGCATGATTACATTAGCATCAAATGTATTTAATTTAGCATTACCTACACTAAATTTAGCAATGCCTTTACTCAGTGAAGAAGCTGGACTCTTTGCAAATCTTCCACTTACTACCCTGGGAGTAATAATCCTAATTGCAATTGGGTTAAGTATTTTTATAAAAAAAATTGGATTAAATCCAGTGTTAGGATATATTCTTGCAGGATTTATGCTTGGGCCTTTTTTTCTAGGATACTTAAATCCACAAGATGCACTTGTAGTGGGATTTAGTGAAATGGGATTATTTATTTTATTATTTTACTTGGGTTTGGAACTCTCATTAAAAGATTTCTTGAAAGCAGGAGCTGCTTCTTTTGGTTTAGCAATAATCGACATGGCATTATCAACAGGATTAGGTTTCTTGATAATGTTTGCTTTTGGATATTCATTAATTTTTTCTATTGTAGTTGGGTTCATGTTATTCTCAACAAGCACAGCAATTGTTGCAAAATTTGCTATTGATAAGAATTTGTTACACGAACAAGCAACACAATTAGCAATCTCAATATTAATTTTACAAGATTTTCTTGGAATTCTTTTATTAGTTTTCATTACTAGCTTGAATTCAGGAATGGGTTCAGGGCTTGGACTTACTTTTGTCGCATTAGTATTTGCGGTTTCAGCATTCTATGCAGTCCATCATTTATCAGAACGCGTAGGAAAATGGTTAATTGAAAACGGTTATGGGCATACTGAAGTTACTCTTTATGCACTAGGAGTAGGATTAATTATTTCGACTGTGGGGGTATTACTTGGATTATCAAGTGCATTAGGAGCATACTTTGCAGGATTTGCTCTAGCAGAAACCCAATCAGGAAGCAAAATAAAAAAAGATGTTGAATTCATGAGAGACTTTTTTTTAGTATTCTTTTTCGTTGCATTTGGTACCACAATTTTTTATAGTATAGAATTAAGCAAAACGATTATACCTGAGTTTCCAGTATTATTAGCATTAGGGGGGATTGCATTACTCCTTGTAATATGTGCATTTATTTCACATAGCATTTCTACATCAATATTTGGACCTATATTTGGTTTATCACGACATGACTCAAATACAACAGCAATTCTTTTGCTTCCACTAGGAGAATTTGTTGTAATAATTGCAACTGTTTCCTCAAAAGCTTTGCAAGGAACAGAAGCAACACTAATTTCGGTAATTGGTTTTCTTTTAATTGCAATTAGTATTCTTGTTTTCCAACCAATTTACAATAATCTTGAAATTGTAAGAAAAGTGACTAGCAAATTTCCTGAATTTTTTAAATTGAAGGCTCCAGAAAAAACTAATTTAAAACCCCACACCCCTTACAGCATTGAATTAATGAAAAAAATTGTTTTGAATTTATTTATTGTTTTTTGTTTAGCTTGGATGACTTTACTTCTTTACTATGATTTGCCTAGGTTTGGTATTCCTTTACTTTATAGTAGACAAATAACTGCAATAATTACTTTTTCTTTCTTTGCAGCAATTCCTTTATACAAATCAGTTAGAGATTTCAGGAAACTAACTGCTTATGCTTCAAAAGATTTGAAACACGAGGCAAAAAAGTGGGCAACTAAAATTGAAAACAAAAAATAATTTTACTTGAAAAGAAAAAATAATTTTGTTCTAAGAAATAGGTTTTTAAACATAATTCAGTTGAAGAAATAAAGATGATTCCTACTAAAGTATTTTTTTCAAAAGGAGTTGGCACTCACAAAGATAAGCTAGCTTCATTTGAGCTTGCACTCAGAGATGCAGGAATAGAAAGATTCAATTTAGTTTATGTTTCAAGTATTTTTCCACCAAACGCAAAACAAATTTCTAGGGAAGAAGGATTAAAGCAACTTAGTACTGGAGAAATAGTTTTTTGTGTAATGGCAAAAATGGAAACTAATGAACCCAATAGATTAATTTCGAGCGCAATTGGACTTGCATTACCAAAAGACCCTGGGAATTATGGTTATTTATCAGAACATCACTCTCACGGAGAGGCTGATGAAAAAGTTGGGGAATATGCTGAAGATTTGGCTGCAACGATGTTAGCAACTACTTTAGGAATTGAATTTAACCCAGATACTGCTTGGGATGAAAGAGAACAAGTTTACAAAGCTAGTGGAAAAATATTGGAGACTACCCATATAAGCCAATCAGCTGAAGGCGATAAGAAGGGTTTGTGGACAACCGTTTTATCAGTAGCTGTACTAATACCGTGAATATAGTAATAACAATTGCATTAGCAATTTTTTCTAATCAATTAAATTTTCTCAAAAGCACTTTTTTCAACAAAGACACTCTTTAAAGCCCTACCAAATAAATATTTTGCATGCAAGAAGGAACTATTTTAGCATTCTT
>CAYLWD010000101.1:0-2441 GCA_964387305.1 uncultured archaeon | reverse complement strand
TAGCTTTTTTTGTTTTAACTGTTTTTTTCTTTGTTTTTTTTGTAACTTTTTTCTTTGTTTTTTTGGTAGTCTTTTTTGTTTTTTTCTTTGTTTTTTTAGTAGCTTTTTTTGTTTTAACTGTTTTTTTCTTTGAAGCTTTTGATTTATTGTGCCTTGCTTTCGCAAGTGCGTGTTCTGCTCTTTGTAGTTCTTTTTCAGCAATAGCTTCTTGTTCCTTTTCAAGCCTAAGCTCTTCCCGCATCTGGTCTATAGCTTCTTTTACTGACATTTTTTTTTCAAAAACCATTTTAATGCCCCCTGGCATTTCTATTATATCCAACAATATATTTAACTCTATAAAAGCTTTTCCCTGCCCGATTTGATTAATTCTTTAAGAGTTTATTTTGATTAGTTTAGTGGACTTCAGGGAAATGGATTTGGTTGTTCAGAGCTTGGTTGAAGTATTCAGGCTCCACTCCGTTAACCCTTCAGCACCCATTCAAGTGATTACCGTTGCTCCCTTCCGGGTCTGGCGGGGTTCGTCTCGTGAAAGAATCTGTAAGGACAGAGCTTCGACGCCGAGAATGCTTTCCAAACAATGGCAACAAAACCTCTTTCCCCTTTTCGACTCCAGCGTAAAGCGGATTTCTGGTTACAAGCCACCGCTAGCGGCCCAGTCTAGTCCAATATAATATTTGCTTGAAAACCTTAAAAAGAGCTTGTTTTCTCTTTTCAAAAGGTTTTAATTAGTGGTTTGTTTATTGCAATTATTACATGCCAAAATATGTTCCACACAAAAATAGTCCTCAGAGAGTTGTTTTTGGAACTCAAGCAACTCATGATGTTAAGTATTGGTCAAAATTATACCGTAGCAAGAAGGTTGTATTAAAATCCGTGTCAAAAGACCATTGGGGGACTACTAACACACCATTTCGTTTAGTAAATGAACATATTGGAGAATACAAATGGCAATTAAAGGAAAAACTTTATAAATTGGCTAGGACTCGCCCGAATTCTGTTGTGATTGATTGGGGGTGTGGGGAAGGGAGTGCAGCGAAAACAGTTGCTGAATTATTTCCCGATTTAAAAGTAATTGGGTTTTCTGATATTGCTTATAATGGGTGGAAAAAACGAACCCCCAAAAATCTTGAATATCTTCACACCACAAAAGAAGCATTAGAAAGATATTTGTCTGTTAATAAAATAAAAGTTGGTTTGATTTTTAGTAATCTTGGCTTGACACATTTAACTGGCACTGAATTTGTTAATCATTTAATTGGTTTGAGAAAATCCCTTATTCTTGGCGGCACAGTTTTATTTGAGAGTAATTATAAGCTGGATGGAAATTTATTATCGCTCCTCAAAGAAAAAGGATATTCTTTCAAATTAACACACGGGCGAATTAGTGCATTAAAGAGAGTTAAATAAACCTTTTTCTTTTTAATTAATTAATGCCTTGCTTCGAAATTACTCACAAATCAAAGAAATCTTCTGCACGCACGGGTTTGCTTAGCACTGCTCACGGAAAACTAGTAACTCCTTTCTTTATGCCTGTTGCTACTAAGGGGGCGGTAAAGTTTGTTTCTCACCCCCAACTAGAAGAAATGGAAATTAATTGTTTGATTTCAAACGCTTTTATTAATTACTTGAAACCCGGCTTGCCGTTAATAAAAAAAGCGAAGGGCTTGCACAAATTCATGTCTTGGAGAAAAGGTTTGTTCACTGATTCGGGAGGTTTCCAATTATTGAGTGAACATTTTGTTGAAAGAGTTTCCAACAAAGGGGTTTCTTTTAGAAATCCGTTTGATAAAAGCGTTGAATTAATTACTCCGGAGAAAGTAATCCTAATTGAAAACGCTCTTGGTTCTGATGTTGCAATGTGCTTGGATCATGTTCTTCACTTTGGTAAAACAAAAAAAGATTATACTGGTGCTGTTGAGCGAACATCCGATTGGGCTCTTCGTTGTAAGCGCGCACACAAAAATAAGAAACAATTATTGTTTGGAATAACTCAGGGAGGAACTTTTCTTGATTTGAGAAAAAAATCTACTCTCGCTCTAGAAAAAATTGGTTTTGATGGATTAGCTTTCGGTGGTTTGTGTATTGGTGAGAATCCGAAAGAAATGTATAAAGTTACTAAATATTCGAAAAAGTTTGTTGCAGAGAATCGCCCAATTTATTTAATGGGTGTGGGTTCTCCTCTAGAAATTTTGAATTTAGTTTCCCTCGGAGCAGATATTTTTGATTCAGCTTACCCTACTCGAATGGCTCGTCACGGAAAAATTTTTACCAGCACAGGCACCGTTCAAATTAATCGTGGAAAATATAAACAAAATTTTTCGTCTCTTGATAAGGAGTGTAATTGTTTTGTTTGCAAGAATCACTCGAAAGCGTATTTGCACCACTTATACAAAACAAATGAACAAAATCACGGTTAGTATGGTTATCAATAAGGAGTATTT
>CAYLWD010000100.1:0-2447 GCA_964387305.1 uncultured archaeon | reverse complement strand
CTCCGAGAGAGAGTTGCAAACTTCGGGCTGAAAGAACCCTTGTTACTTCAAATCGTGTTAATCTATGCAAAATACTCACCAAGTAATATACTCCTCCGGAGCAAGGTTTATAAAAGTAGCTTGAAGAGAAGCATTCTAACGCAATCCGAGCCACCTCTCGTAATCTTTGTTATTACCTACAAAAAGCATTATTCTTGTAGAATTTTGTTCAGAAAAAATTATTCTATATTGCCCAATTTCTAAAACAAAATGGGTTAAGCCAAACTTCAAATGCCTAAAAGTTCTTTCCTCTTTTAGTAAAAGCATTTTATTCAAAATATTTTTTTGGTACTCAATAGGAATTACTTTCCAATATTTGGGCCATTTTTCTGAAAAAAGTATTTCGAATTTCAAGCCAACACCCTGAACTCAGGGTGTTTTTTAGATAGTTGCTTAACTGAAAGTACTTTGTGCCTGCCTCGCTTTATTTCAGAATTAATTTTCTCAGCATTCTTTGCAGCTAATTCATCAAGGATTTGTTCGTTCTTGCCGAAAGAAATTACTGCTAAGCGAATCGCTTCTGATTGAGTGTTAGCGTAGCCCCGAGAAATCATTTTTTCTAGAACTTCGCGACTCACACCCCTTAGCACTACATTCAATAAACTCACTACAAAACACCTAAATGCAAGAATTTAAATATGTATTGAATTAAAGCAAAATTGAATCAACATTAATTTCGATAGATAGATTTCGATTTCGAAGAAAACGAAGCAATCACTGGCTGGGGAAGGGCAAGTTCCTTGGAAAAGCTCTTTGCGAGTGCAAGGGAAGAGTACCCTTTAACATAAGCAAAGGTTTTGCCTGATTGAAGAACACGATAGCCTTTTTTTGAAGAAAACTCTCTGAACTTGAAGAGAGTAGCATCTTGAATTGCTTCAATTGAATTACACAAACTCTGTGAAAAGAATTTAGAAGAAGGGTTGCATAATTGGAAAGGAATTTCACTCACAATCCTTGAAGAAATAGAAGAAAAAATTGTTGAAAAAAAATCCTGAAAAGAAGCTTCTAAAGTTTGGGAAGAATCAACAATTGTTGTGTTAGAAAAAGTTGTTTGAGAAGGAACGGATTGAATTAATTGCAAAGAAAGTGCATTTGTTTTGTTTTGAAGAACACGCGCAGAAATTAATTCGTTAGCGCGAGCCAAATGTTTGGATAAAACGCTTTCACTCTTTTTACAAAACCAATGTAATGCATTACTTTGCCCAACAGAAATTTTTTCTTCAAGGAGCAAGCGCTTCGCATCTTCTATTGGTAGAAGGAGGCGCTCGTTCCTAAAGAGAGGACCAATCGGAGGATTAGTTAAAGAAAATTCGCTCATACGCAAATTGCGAGACTTTTTGAATTTGGAGGACTCGTGAAAAGTTTTTGCAAAACGCGTAGAGGAACTCTCAAAAAATAAAGCATCCTCAAGAATAATTGCTTCAACCATTGATTCGGGCAAAACATTGGTTTCAGAAAAAGTTTTTGGAGAACAACAACCACAATTTTTTGTTTCTATTCCTAAATTAAAAAAACCTTTTTGCAAGAGTTGAGCCCATACTGGAGAAAAATCAATCTTCGAATACTTATCAAAAGAACAAAAATTTGGGAAACCTTTTGAATAAAAATAATTACTCTCTTCTTTTAGTGAAATTAAAGCACCTTCCTCAAAGTGAATATTTTCTAGGAAGAGTTCGGCTAATTCTTGGGTAGAAAAATCTCTTGAAGAAAAAAATTCTAAGGGAAGTTTTAGGAAAGCGGAGAGGGCTTGAGATTTTATCATTGAATTGGTTTTGGATTCATCCAAGGAAAGGGCTTCTTCGAAAGAAATTCCTTTAAAGGTAAAAGAAAAATCATTAGAAAAAGTTTTTTCACCAATTTCATCAACACTTTTTTTATTGCCATCATTAAATTCAAACGAATCAAAATAATTCCAATTCTTTTCAATTAAGAAAGCGCGTTCTGGTTCTAAAACAATCGGGCGAGCACCAATACAAGAAGCGAGTGCGTTAGAAATTTCTTTTAGTTCTTTTGGGTTGCTTGAAACTATTCTCTTTTTTTCTGAAGAGAATAACATTGAATCTGAGACGCAATCATTTATTTTGAATCCACGAAAGCCTAGAGAAAGAAGCATTTCTTCTAGTTTTTTTGAAGAAATCTTTGTTGAAATATTAAAGAAAGGAAAATACTTGTGGCGCTTAACTATTTTGCGTTCAGCGTTCTCAAAGCAAGCAAATATTTCTTTTTTATCAGCATCATACTCTACTCGAGTAAGCCATACTTGTTCAATTGTGCGTGTGGGCATATGAAGAAGGCTTCGCTTTGAGCATATATAAACGCTTCGGGGGTTCCTTGCCGGCGATGGGATATTTGTTGAAACAATAGAATAAATTTTAAAATTGGATAAAGAGAGTATTTTATAGAGGTTA
>CAYLWD010000099.1:0-2481 GCA_964387305.1 uncultured archaeon | reverse complement strand
CTTCTTGTTCTTTAGTCATTCTTTAACACACTTAAATTCAAGTTGGCAAAGTAATAAAAAAGGTGTCTTGGAGTGTTTAATTTAGTAAAGTAATGATAATTTTAATTATTGTTCAGCCCTTGTGGCTTAGTTGGTAGAGCACCGGTTTCGTAAACCGGCGGTCGCGGGTTCGACTCTCGCCAAGGGCTTTGTAAAGTATTTAAACAACATTGTTCCTAACTATTTTTATGAAGAAAGAATTAGTTTTGTTGCTCGGTGCTTTTGAGGGACTAATGATTGGGATTATTTTAAAACTTGGTTTTGATGTTGGGCATGATGGTTTAATTGCTAACCTAGTTAATTGGATGCCTTTTGATAATGCTTTTTTTGCTCCAATGTTTTGGGGGTTACTTATCTTTGCAATTGTTTTGCCGTGGGTTCCAGTTTCTACTGACGTGCCCGAAAACACTCCTTCTTTTTTAGTTGGAATTGTAATTGGATTTGTTTTATTAGCATTCTTTTTGTGAAAAAGAATTATTTTGCACTTATTCTAATGTCTTTTTCTCCACTTCCGAATATTGCTCCAGCTACACTAAAATAACTCCATTTTATTTTACACAAAACTGATTTATTTTCAATTGCATCAATTTCGTCATTAATTATTATTTCCATTGGAATTGATTTGGTAGTTCCTTTCGTGAAATTAGTAATTGAATAATTTTCATAACCATATATTGCCAACCATTTTTGGCAATTATATCTTCCGTCGAGTGTTGTTGAATCTATAGTCGAATTATTATAATCAATTGTAACTGTTAAGCTATCAATATCGATTGTTGAATTATTTTTAAATAAAACCAAATTATCCAATATTTTGTAATAAGTTTTGGCATCAGTTGGTCCGTCTTTTTTTGCATCATAACTAGCTTTTCCAACAAACAATACTTCTCCAACTAACCCTTCTTTTACTTTTATTGTAACTGCAGTATAATCTTCGTTTTTGTCCATTGATGGAGAAGTGTATACTAGTTTCCCGTGGAAAGTATCATCTTTTTGAGCAGTTGATGGAATAGTTACTATTAGTCTTACAATAGCCGTGCTATCGTTTCCAGAAACAGCGGTCTCAATAGTATTTATTGTCATAGATCTTTTTGTTTCATCATCAGGGTCAGCAAACGAGAACCAATCTAGTTTGCTTTCATCTTCTAGAGTGTTTCCAACTATTGTTATTTTTACATTATTTGCGGCGGCAATTTTGCTTGTATTTCTTATTTGAATTGTAGTATATTCTTTTGTTTCTCCTGCTTTCAAGTCAGTTTTTTCAAAAGTATTTGGAATTTCAAGTTGAGCCGCAGGCATTAGTCTCATTTCTACTCCTTTGGGTGGTTCTACTCCACCATTAACAAACATTTTTAGTTCAAACGCTTTTTCAGTAGTAACTAATTTTCCTTGTATTGTAACATAAACCGTAATTGTTTGTCCTTCACTTAAATCCAAACTACTTGGGTTAAAACTAACTTGAATATCTTTTTTTGCTAAACCATCTTTTCCTGTACCTGTAATCGAATAATCTAATGTTCCGGTTAATTGTTTTGGGGAATTATTGGTTATAACTACTTGTTTATTCAATTGTTGGGTCCCATAAATTGGTTCGCCATTAGCTAAATCAATTAAATCTATTCCGTAATTAAAATTCTTGTAAAGAGTAATTGGAAATTCTTTATTATCTTTGTCAACAGTAATATTTTCTTCTACAGTAGAGTAATTTGTTTTAGAAACCCTAATAGTGTAGTCCCCATTGGCTAGTGTTCCGATTGTTCCCTTGAAATCAACTTTGTTTTCTCCAGAATCATAAATTTGTATAGTTGCGCTACTACAACTAACTCCATCAGCACAACTTATATTAAAAGTAACTTCTTGTCTTGAGCCAAGGAAAAACATTACTGCAAAAATAATTACAATTAGCACTATTAATGGAACAAAGTACTTTTTGTATTTCCCAATATCAAAGTCAAATCTTTTTTTTTGTGGTTCTTCACCATAATAATCTGGCCCTAGTGAATAATTTGGTTCTTCTCCCCTATCAAACATTTTTATCAACTCTCTAAAATATTGATTCAAAATATATAAACCTAACTTGGTGGCTAAAAGCAAGCTTAGGGAAGTAATATCTTGAGGTTATTCTTCTTCTTGGTTGCGATTGTGAAGCTGTCGATAGTGTTTTCCCTCGAGTTTTCCTTGTAACAATCTAATTAGTCTTTCTTTTTCTTCGAGTTGTGCTTTTACTGCTTCAACTCTTTCATCCCCATCTTTTCTTGCTTTATCTCTAGCATCTTCTTTTTTTTCTTCTAATTGAATTAGTTTATCCATATATTCTGCTCTTAATTTGAGTGTTTCGCTTTCTACATCTAAAGCAATTCTTCTAGCAAAATCCCTTTCTTGTTTCAAATCTTTTATTAATTCTAAAGAATTTTTAGAAAATTTGTAATATTGTTCTTCTAG
>CAYLWD010000098.1:0-2532 GCA_964387305.1 uncultured archaeon | reverse complement strand
AATTTTTAAGGGTGAAAAAAATGGCCTTTTTTGAATATTTGTTGAGTTTAACTATTATGATTGAGTTGCTTGCACTATTTACTCTAGCATTTAGAGTTCAACATGAAGCGGGGTGGGATAATTTAGGAATAATGTTTATTGCCGGAGTTGCTGCTTACTCATTTTCAATTGTGGGGATTTTTGGGGTTTTTATTGGAATATTTGTTGGATTTGTTATTGGATTAATTGGTTACAAAGTTGAAAAATTTTATTTTACGTTGTTTACCTTATCTTTGTTAATAGTTTCTTATAGGCTTGTTAGTTTAGATATATTAATTCAATTTACAAATGGACAAGCTGGAAAATTTGTTTTGGGTAATTTTATATTTTGGTATTTAACTATTGTTTTATCTATTGCATTAATTTTGTTTTTTTTCATTGAACGAAAATACGGGTTGTTATTAAAAGCTGTTGCACAGAATGAATTAAGATTTGTTTCACTTGGAAAAAATCCTGGTTTTTATAAGATTCTAACTTGGATTTTTACTAGTCTTTTAGCATCAATTGGAGGGGTTTTTTTAGCAATGCATTTTTCTTATATTAATCCAAATACTTTTAGTTGGTGGTGGGTTAATTCAATTTTGGCAGCAGGGTTATTTCCAAATGTTTTAATTGGTTCAATAGCAATTATAATAATTCCTGAGTTTGCAAGAATTATTCTTGTTTTTGGAAATGGTGCAGCAATTCAACAGATAGTTATATCTTCTTTAGTGTTATTACTTTTTTGGAGGCGAAAAATTGTTAAAAATAAAAAATTTGTCAAAATCTTACGATGGAATAAAAGTAATTGATAACTTGTCCATTTCCCTTTTTGATAAAGAAAAAAGAATTGGGGTTTTTGGAGCAAACGGATGTGGAAAAACAACTTTGTTTGATTGTATTTGTGGGCTTGTAAAATATTCTGGCGAAATAAGTTTTAACAATTCAATATTGCCTAAAGACTTGCTTTCGGTTTCAAAATTAGGTGTCCAACGTACTTTTCAAAGACCAAATGTATTCAAGAGTTTGACAATAGATGATCATGCAAAAATTAGTAATAAACAAACTGTTGAAGTTTTTAAAAAATTTCTTCCTAATGTTAGTTTAAATAAAAAAGCAGGTTCATTAAGTTTTGGTCAACAAAAAATACTTGAATTAGCGCTTGTTGAAAGTCAAAATCCTAAACTAATTCTTTTTGATGAACCATTTGCGGGCATAAATGAAAAACTTTCTAAAGAAATTTCAAAACACATATTTGAACAAGAGTATTATGCTTTTATAATTGAGCATGACGTTGATACGTTAAAAAGTATTTCTGATAAAGTTTTTGAAATACGTCAAGGAAAAATATTTAGTCATGTTTGATTTTAGTTTTTTTATAAAGTTATGGGGTTACGGGGAATCGAACCCCGCTCTGAAGGTAACTCAAAAGCTCGCGTTCTTTAGAACGCGTTCGCCTGCGGACTGGCGTGTCAGTCCACTGGAGCCTACCGTACTACCAATATACTATAACCCCTTCTCGGCAAACTCCGAGAGTAAGTTGGGCACCTTTGGTAGCCCAGTTTAAAAACAAACTAATTGTGTGTGCTTATAACTTATTGTTCGGGAATACTTTATATTCTTTCGTTTCTTAGCTCACATAGAAATAGTTGTCTCTTTTTTTCTCAACCAAGGCTCCTTCTTCTTTTAGGAATTCGCAAACTATTTTTGCTACAAGTTTAGCACTCTTAATATTTTTTGATAGTTCCTCAATATTTTGCAAGTTTTTTGTTTCAAAAGATTTTTGTGCTCGCAATAAAAATTGTCTTAACAAATTTTCTCTAATAAGATAATAATTTCCGTCAAAACTTTTTAGTCCCTTAATAATTCCTTCTTTTATTTCTTTTTCTCTTTCATTACAAAACATCTCAGCTTCTACTTTATTCCTAATTACTTGTATTCCTTCAACATCAATACTATATTCGTGCAATTCTTTTTCAGGAATGATTATTTCTTTTTTTGATTGAGCTTCGTTTTCTTTCTCATTTTTTTCTAATCCATTTTTTCTTTCTTCTCTTTCCTTTAACCTATAAACTCCTTTCTTGTAACTCGGATTCAATTTGAACACAAAAACTTTTTGTTCAATAACTAATTCCAGCAATGCTTTTCTTTGTTTTTCGTTAAGCATTTGTTCGAATTTTCCTTCTACTAGGTTAGAAAGATTTTCTTTTTTTATTAAATCAATTATTTGTTTTTTTTCTTCACTCAGTTTATCTTCTTTGTTTTCTTTTGTTTTTTCTTCTTTTGGTTCAAACTTTTTTTCTACTAACAAAAAGTTTCCTTTTCCGCCATCAATAATAGAATAATTTTTTCCTTCAACCAGAAGTGCATGTTCGTCTTCTTCCAAAAGTAGTTTTCCATTTTCCAGTTTAGCCATACTTATTCGCCTAAATAATTTGTTTGCAAACCAATTTAAACACCCTTTTCAGGGGGGTTGATTAAATTGTTTAGTTCTATTGTAGTAATTATTCTTTC
>CAYLWD010000097.1:0-2618 GCA_964387305.1 uncultured archaeon | reverse complement strand
TTAGACTACTTTGTTGAAAGACTGAGATTACAACACAAACTTCCTATATGGAGTCAAATAAAAGAATACCAAAACTTGGATGAATTAGAATCAAGTTTGCCCGAAAGAATGAGAAAAGTTTTGGAACAATTAGGCCCAACTTATATAAAACTAGGACAAATTTTAAGTACTCGCCCAGATTTAATTGGAGAAAAATTTGCAGCAGAATTTTCTACACTACAAGATAATGTTCCTCCATTTGATTCAAAAATCGCTTTTAAAATAATTGAAAGAGAATTAAAGAAACCAATAAAAGAAGTTTTTTCTGAATTGCATACAAAACCATTAGCATCGGCATCACTAGCACAAGTCCATTACGGAGTACTAAAAAATGGACAAAAAATTGTTGTAAAAGTACAACGTCCAGGAGCAGAAAAAGTAATTGATGAGGATATTGCAATACTGCGTTATTTTGCTAAACTACTTGAAAGATATTTTCCTGAATGGAAAATTTATAACTTTGAAGGAATAATTGCTGAGTTTGAACGTTCAGTTCATAGGGAACTAGATTTCAAACTAGAAGAAAAAAATATTATGCGCTTTAGGGACCAATTTAAAAAAGACGAAACTGTTTTTGTTCCAAAAGCTTACCCGCACATTTCTACAGAAAAAATTATTACAATGGATTATGTTGATGGAAAAAAACTTAATGACTTAATTAGAGAAAAAAATCCTTCAAAAAAGTTTAACAAAAAATTAATTGCGCAAAGAGGCGCAGAAGCATTTTTCAAACAAATTTTGGAACACGGTTTCTTCCACGCAGACCCACACCCCGGAAACATTTTAATATTGAAAAACAACGTTTTTTGTTTAATTGATTTTGGAATGATGGGAAAATTGGACAATGATATGCTGAATGATTTAGTTGATTTGTTTATTGTTCTAATAACTTCTGATGTTAAAGGAATGACTGCTCAACTAGCAAGAATGGGCTTATTCAGAGATGATATTGATTTGAAAGCATTCCACACTGATTTGGAAGACATAATGGATAATTATTATGGATTAACTTTGAAGGACATTAGCATGAGTGAATTCATGCAAGACTTATTCAAAATGCTTTCAAAATACAATATAAAAATTCCAAGAGATTACATGCTTTTAAGCCGCGCTTTAGTATTGATTGAGGGAGTAGGAAAAAAACTTGACCCTGGTTTTAATGCAATTGACTTTTTTGAACCCTATGCAAAAAAAGTTACTGAAAAAAAATTCAGCCCAAAAGAAATTACTCGAAAAATTAGGGATGAGTTTTTTGATTTTCAAACAACTTTGAGGAACCTTCCAAATGATATTAGAAAAATTATTTCTCTCATTGAGAATGGAAAAGTAAAAATTGAATTCGAACACAAAAACCTTGATATTTTTGCAAGAAATATGGAACACATTACTAACAAATTGTCAATTGCAGTTATTGTTGCGGCTTTGCTTGTTGGTTCAGCACTTATAATGCAAGTTACTCACGGCCCAATGATTTTTGGCTTTCCCTTGCTCGGAGTTGCGGGACTAACGGCAAGTATATTACTTTGTTTATTATTATTGTTTTCAATTTGGAGGTATAGAATATGAAAAAAAAGAAGGATTTGGGAGAACAAGCAATTAAAGCAGGAATGGGACTAGCACTTGCTGCAAAAGAAGAACTAGAAGATAAAGTAAAAGAATTCCATAAGAAAGGCTACTTTGATGAAAAAGAAGTTAAGCGAACACTTGCAGACTTGCAAAAACGATACGATATCGAAGGCAAAAAACTAGGAGAAGCAATTAATGTAGAAATAAAAAAAATAATGAAACAACAACCAATTGCAACAAAAAAAGAGGTTGCTGTACTGCAAAAAAGAATTGCTGTGCTTGAAAAAAAACTTGGAAAAAAGAAAAAGATTAAAAAGAAGAAAAAGATTAAAAAAAATAAAAAAAAGAGAAAATAGTTATTTCAAAAAAAGTAACAAAATAAATTCCCAATGAAAAATTTAAAAGCAAAAATGAGGTATTATTCGTATGGATTACAAAAAAATAGTTCAATTTGCTTTTTTAGAAAACCTAAAGGACAAGAAGACAATCAAATATTTCATTTTGTTTTCGTTAACAAATATAATTCTAACAGGGATTATGTTAATTGGATTAGGGTTATTCATTTTTGATATAATTCAATCCGAAATAATTCAATCTTTTTTTTTAGGAAATTTTTTGAGTTTAGTTGAAAAAATCATTCAGATATTATCATTCGTTGTAACAATTATAATAATTACCACAATAATAAATACATTACTAAGTTATTTTAGTTCAAAAAGAGCTCTTGAATTAAAAAAAAGAAAAGCAACTACTCTCACTCCAATAATTTTTTTAAAATTCTTTTTCCTGAGTTTAGCAACATGTATTTTTGCAACATTTTCTTTATTGAATCTTAAATTCGTAGGAGTTCTTTTAATTGCAATAATTCTTTTATTAATAGGGATATTTCTAACCACCACAGGCAACTTACTTAGTTCAATACTACTTGTTTTTGGGGGACTCGCACTAGTAGGTTATATAATTATAATATTTTACAATTACCTGAGACTTAGTTTAGCTACACCCATTTTTAT
>CAYLWD010000096.1:0-2748 GCA_964387305.1 uncultured archaeon | reverse complement strand
AAGGGCTCGTAGCTCAGTTGGTAGAGCACTGGACTTTTAATCCAGGTGTCAGGGGTTCGAATCCCCTCGGGCTCGTAATATAATTCAGTAATTTTTGTGTTTGGTTATTTTATCGGCACAAAGGTTGCTGATGTATTTTTATACATCAAACTTTTTTTTATTTAATGAATGTTGCTGAAAAAGAAGCTGAACTTTTGGGGGCTCTTATTGGCGATGGGCACATTTCTTTGGCTTCAAAAAGTTATGTAATTGGTTTTACAGGCAATATAATTTCAGACAAAAAATATTTTGATTATTTATCAACACTGATTCAAGAAGTTTGGGGAAAAAAATGTTTTCCAAGAATTGGGGGCAGAGGGTTGAGGATTGTAATTTGTTCAAAGAAAATTTGTTTCGAGTTGATTTCAAAATTTAATATTCCTTTTGGCGTTGAAAAAACTTTGAAAGTAAAAATTCCTGAAAAATTTATAAGTGATTGGAATAGTTGTAAATTTGTTGTTCGCGGTATAGCCGATACAGACGGTAGTGTTTTTTGTTCACGCAAACCAGGAGTCAAGAATTATCCTGCAATTGAAATAACTACTTGTAGCATTGAATTAGCAACTCAATTGAAAGACATTTTATCCCTTAATGGTTTTCGGGTTACAAAAATAAGGTCTTATTTGTCTAAATGTTCCAAGCACACAGCCTATAAAGTTTGTCTTTACGGTAATAAAAACTTGTCTCATTGGCTTACCGAAATAGGTTTTTCTAACCCATCAAAACTTGAAAAAGCCCACAGATTAGTTGGTTATTAAAAAGCTTTTCTTTGATAGAATTATTTAATGTGTTTTTAACACGATTATGGAGACGTAGCTCAGTCTGGGAGAGCAATCGGCTGAAGACCGGTGTGTCGGGGGTTCAAATCTCCCCGTCTCCATTTTTATTAATAAACTTAAATCTATTTTTTGAACTTATTAAAAAAATTAGTCTTAAATAAAAAGATTTTTTGGGGCGCTTGCGCACCCCGCAAAAATTTATCTTCTTCTTTTTGCTTTTTTCTTTACTGCTTTTCGTTTTACTGTTTTTCGTTTTGCTGCTTTTCTCCTAACAGGTTTTCTTTTTTTTGCTACTTTTCGTTTTGCTGCCATATGATTACCTCCTTTTTATTTTTTACAAAAATTTTTTACACCCAAGTTAAACCGTAAGTAGTATTTAAAGTTTTTTATAGATATTTTTTTGTAATTTAATTATTATTTGTGATTTAATTAAATTAATTAGTATTTTTTTAATTTTTTTTTATTTTAATTAATTAATAATCTTCTACTTTGTGTACTTTTAATCCGTTTTTAGTTATTTCAATTGGATGAATATCTTCGCTGTGCTTTGTTGCCCTCATTTTTCTAATGTGTAGTGTTCTATTGCTTTGTGTTCCTAATCCCATGTAATGCATTACTATTACTCCGTCGCAAACATATTCTTCTACGCCGTACCTACTAAATTGTTTAGAATTTTCCCAAATTTCGGTAGTAAGTATTGTGGTTACTCCTGCTCTTGAAAGGAAATAAACTGTTTTAAGAATAGCTTTTCTAATTTCGTGTTCGTTTTGAAAATTTAATCCAAGTGCAGCAATTGAATCAATTACCACTCTCTTTGCTTTAATTTTTTTTATTGCCCTCATTAATTCTAACAACAATTTGTCTAAATCAAATCCTGTTGCTGGTAAAGAAAATTCTTCATCACTTGGAATACCTATTTTTGCTATTGTTCCATCAATTATTTGTAATAATCCATCGTCACTCATTTTTTTTAAGTTCCACCCAAATTTAGCCATATCTTCTCTAATAAGTTCGGGGCGTTCATCCATTGTTAAATAAATTCCAGGTTCGCCTTTTTCTGCTCCATTTATTAGGAATTGTATTGCAAAAATAGTTTTTCCGGTTCCCGTGCCCCCAGTTACCAAGAAGCTCCTCCCCTCAGGAAACCCTCCTTCAACAAGGGTATCAAATCCTGGGATTCCTGTGCTTAATCTATTCATTTTTTTTCGCCTACTTATCAAAGTTTTTACTAGTTATTATTTTTTTGGGTGCCCTTTTTTGAAGAACTTTTTATACCCAAACCAAATTACTACAACTAATACTACTAAAATTACCAAGGATAATGTTGGATCTATTCCAGCACCATCTCCACCAACTTTAATTTTAACTGGAATTACTGTATTTGTTGTTTTTGTGCTTGCATCCGTATCTTGATACTCTGCTTTAACAGTAATGTTGCAAGTTTCTTGCTCAACACTATTAAATTTTATCTTTGTTTTAAATGAATCCACATCATTTGGAGCTAAGCTTCCAATGAATTCTTGTCCCTTGGTTACTTCTCCACAATCACTAGTGATTTCAACTGAAGCAAACTCTGCTTTTCCATTTCCCTTATTAAATATATCTATAGTAAGCTCATTTTCTGTTCCGATTGTTATTGTGGGCATTTCTTTTATTATAAACACTAAATCAACATTACCCGAAACTTTGAACCCGGCATAAGAAGTTTCTGTTTTTGCTGTCCCTGAAGCATCTCTATAAGTTAATGTTATTGGTAAAGTATAATTTTTCAAATCGGCTTCAGCATTTACACTCACAACAATTGTCGCTTCTGCTTTTTCTCCTGGGCCAATTTTGTTAATATAAAATGCTGCTGCTCCCAGAGGCAATATTTCTCTTTCAACAACAGTTTCTGTAGTAGTTACTGTTCTATCTTCTTTTAGTTCTAATA
>CAYLWD010000095.1:0-2750 GCA_964387305.1 uncultured archaeon | reverse complement strand
GATGGAAAGCAATGGTTCTCTGAAGAAGATATTGAATCTGCAAAAAAACAAGTTTTTCGTCTCCTAGATTTTCTTGAAAAAGATTTTGGTTTTACTGAAGGAATTAGAATAAATTTTTCGGGCAAAGCTGGATTTCATATTCACTTAGAACATGAAAGTATTCAACAATTAAGTAGACAATCAAGAATTCAAATGGTAGATTATCTTACGGGGGCAGGAATTGTTTTTGAGAAACTTGGTTTTGATTTTAAATCAATGACTTGTAATGCCTCTAAAAGTTTTTGGGCAAAGCGGTTAAAAAATTCAGTAAAAACTTTTTTGGAGCTTGATCCAAAAACAATTAGTGATATCACTGGAATCCCTCAAAAGAAAATAAAATCTTTACTTTCTTCAAAACAAGAAGTTCTTAACGCAATGGACAATTGTGTTTTTTATGGACTTGACTCAAAAAAAGATTCGTTTTTTTGGCAATCACTTTTCGAAAAAGCTGTTGAAAAAGAACGCATTCCAATTGATAGGC
This sequence comes from uncultured archaeon, assembly GCA_964387305.1. Lineage (GTDB taxonomy): Archaea > Iainarchaeota > Iainarchaeia > Iainarchaeales > JAAZKV01 > CAYLWD01. The sequence continues at coordinate 2,230 of CAYLWD010000095.1, read as the reverse complement.
AAACCAGTATTGATTTACACAAAATTATTCGTGTGCCTGAAACTCTGCACGGGGACACTAGTTTGTCCGCAAAATTAATTCCTCTTGATAAATTAAAAAAATTTAATGCGTTCGATGATGCTGTTGCACTTTCTTCGGAACCAGTAAAGGTTTTTATTAAGAAGGCCCCTAGATTCAGATTGAATAAACAAAATTTTGGGCCGTTTGGTAATGTTGAAGAAGAATTACCATTATTTTGTTCAGCATATTTACTAGGTAAAGGAGCAACATTAGTAAATAAATAATTAAATAAATAATTGAATAAGTAAATAAATAAATTCAAGGTTTTTTGTGGGTTGTGTTTGTTTTGAAAATAACTTTTGATGAGTTGCGAAGAATTCACCGCCTAGAAAAAAATACTACTAATCTTGTTGAAGTTGATGATGATTTTATTGATTCGCTTGAAGATTTTATTCAAGAACAAAAAAAGAAATATTTATTATCAATGAAAAATTTTTCTTCAACCGAGGCACGCGAATTTACTAACTTGAAAAGAATTGTTGATGAGATTTTTTTGTTGCGTGAAAAAAAGATTTTGAATAAAGCACTAATTGCTTCTAAAACTTCTGATGAGAAACCCGAAAAAATGGCTTACCAAGAATTAGAAATTTTTAAAAAATTATTAAAAGTTCTTTATAATTATGAATCAATTTGTAATGAATTGTTTGGTGAAAAAGAAAGGAAAGAAGCTTCTACAATAAGAATGAAATTAATTAAGGATGTTCCCGCTTTTGTTGGTACTGATATGAAAGAATACGGGCCTTTTTCAGAGGGGCAAACAGTTAGTTTGCCTTCACGTATTGCCAAATTACTTTCTTCAAGGAAAATTGCTGAAGAAAAAGACTAAACTTTTTGCTTCTCGCGTGGGCTTTAAAAGCCTTGACTATTTAATTTTTCTTATACCTAGTTAGATAGCTGGGATTTAATTAAATAAATTTTTTGATTTTAGTGATTTGAATGGAATATCCGTCTAGAGATGAAATTGTTGTAGTCAACATTACAAAAGTACTTGATTATGGAGTAATCTGCGAAATGATTGAATACAATAACATGCGGGGCTTTGTTCACATTAGTAATGTTTCTTCTTCTTGGGTAAAAAACATTCGTTTTTTTGTTAAGGACGGCGAAATTCGTGCAGCAAAAGTTTTGAATGTGGATACTTTCAAAGGACAAGTTGATTTATCGCTAGGAGCAGTAAATACTCAAAGACAAAACCAACGTTTATCTGAATACAGACAAATGAAGCGTTGCGAGAAGTTAATGGAATTATTAGCAAAGCAATCAGGAAAAAATTTTGATTATGTTTGGGACAATGTTTGTACTCCTCTATCAAATGAATATGGTTCATTGAATGAGGGGTTGAACAAAATTGCTCTCGGAGAAGATGTTTCTGCGCTTGTTCCAAAAGAATTAATTAATCCGTTAAAAGAACTTGTTGAAAAAAATATTGTTGTTTCTGAGAAAGAACTTAAAGGAATTGCGCATGTTGAATCTTTTTCTTCTCAAGGGTTGAGTAATTTGAAAGAAATTTTTTCTGATGTTCGAGGAAAAAAAGATGTTGAAATAATTTATGTTGGTGGGGGAAATTACCAAATTACTGTAAAAACTTTGACTTACAAGGCTTCAGAAAAATTATTATCTGGTGTTACTGAAGCTGCTGAAAAGAAAGCTAAGAAGCTTGGTGCAAAGTTTGAATTCAAGAAAATTGAGAATAAATAATTTTTTTTACTTGAAGTGGATTAATTTTTTCTTTTCACTCCGTGTTTTTGTTTTCCCTGCGTAAAAGCTTTGCTTTAAAATCCTTTTCTTTCGGCAGTATTTACTTTTATGCCTACAAAGATTCTTGTTTTGAAAAAATTGCAGTTACAAAATGCTGTTCTAATTGTTGGCTTGCCCGGCATTGGATTAGTTGGAAAAATTTCTGTTGATTATTTGTTAAAACAATTTAAGCCTGACAAGGTTGGTGAAATTCTTTCAGATTCTTTTCCACCAAGTGTTCACACGAAAGAATCAAAAATTCGTTTGATTAAGGATGAAATTTTTCATTTTAATTACAAGAAAAAAGATTATTTATTTTTAGCTGGGCCAGTGCAACCAACACTTGATATTCACGTTGGTTCTAATCACGAACATTACGAGTTTGCTGAGACACTAGTAAATTTCTTTAAGGGAATTGGTGTTATAGAAATGG
>CAYLWD010000094.1:0-2792 GCA_964387305.1 uncultured archaeon | reverse complement strand
ACATTTCTGAGAAAAAACTTTTTTTGGAAAGAATGGATTCTTTGTTATCCACTCAAGCGCAAAAACTTCGTGAACTAAATTTTAATGATTCTGTTGATTTTGAGTTGAGCAAAAAATTTGCAACAAAAATTTCTACTTTTTTGGGTAATGAGAAAGCAATTGCTGAATCTAGTGATGAAAATTTTCTTTCAGACTTACGTGCTAAATTAAATAAACAAGGACAGATAGTGCTTTTACGAAGTGAGTTGAAAGATTTTTTTGAACTCGCTAGAAAACACCCTTCAGCAAAAATAAATTTATTTTTTCGAGGAATAAAAGCAACTATCCATGGGCAAAAAGCAATTTGTTTTGGAAGTTATTCTGAATTAGAAAACTTGAAATGAATATTCTAAAATTAGTTTAACAAGTACTCCGCAATCACACAATTATTCTACATCAAGCAATTCTGTTTCCATTAATTGCATCAATTTTTTCTGTTCTCTCTTCTCCAGTTGGTTTCTTGTAAATAACTTCCCAAACAGGCAAATAAATTTCCGTAACTTCTTTTACAACAACATTTCCCCAAAGTTTTTTGAATAGAGAAGGAATTTCTCTTTGTTCTAACTTTGGTTCAAGAATTGGTGCTGATTCTATCTCAACAATATCCATTCTACCTATACTACCCATTACTTCGTGTAGTGGGGTTTCGGGTAATTCAAAGTTAACTTTAACAAAATATTTTGGTTCTTTGTCACCTTTCTCTTTTTTCTTTATTCCAACAAATTCTTTTTCAGCAAGTGCATCAATTATCCGTAAAACGTTTCCTTCTTCCATTCTTAATTGCTTTGAAATTATTTTAGCATTAAATCCTTTTTCTACTAGACGAAGAACTTCTGATTCTGCATCGTTTATTTTCATTAATTCCATCAAGCCCTTGCTTTCTTTTAATTTTCCATCAACATCGTGAATAAATTCTCCAGTAAGTGAATTAATGTAAGCCTCGCGAGTTTTGAATGAATCATTTTGTGATAAATAATTATATTTTACTTTATAAATTACCCCAAATTTTTTGTATATTCTATCAATTATTTCTTCATAACCTAATAATCCCATTAGTTTCTTTTTAGCATATTTTAACCCAATTTTTCTTGCGTTTGCCTCATCAATTCGTTCACTCAAAGAAACTAATTCTACACTTTCGTCAAAAGTTTTTTCTTCTTCGCGATTTTTTTCTTCAGCATTTCCAAGTAATGCTTCTTTGCTTGCTCCGCCAGCGACTTTTCCTACTCCTAGTTTTTCGTTCTCTGCATCTATTTTAGCATCAGCCGCTTCCTTTGCTCGTTGTATCCTTTCTTTCGCTTCATCTGCAATCATTACTTGTTTTAATGTTTCATCAACAACAAAACCTCTTTTCTTTAAAGCGGCTAGAACAGTTTTCAAATCCACGCTTTGTTTGTAAGTTTTGTTTAGCATATCAACGGTTTGTTGTACACTCTCAATACTAATTGCAGGGTCTTTTTCTAATTGTTTTGTAGCAATTCCTGCTGCTAATAATTCTACTTGCCCTTTCTCCATTTCGTGTTTTACTTCAACGGTTTCCGCTTCTCTTCCCTCGTGTTGACTCATTCTTGGTCTAATAGCCATTATGAATGCTCTATTGGTAGTATCTTGTCTGTCTCCTACTAGAGCAATTCCTAGGTTTAGTGTTTTAATAAAATTTGGTTTCTTGTATTGGTGCGGAATAATTGTTGGAGTTCTTTTTTGTATACTCTTAATATCATCATCAAAAACCAATTTGTGTGCTAATATTATATCCAATTGACTTAATACTCTTGGGTCAATTGCACTTGGTTGTTGTGTAGCAAATACTAGTGAACAGCCAGGTCTTCGTCCTTGTTTTACATATTCAATTAGTGCGCTACTTGCGGGAGTCTTTTGGTTTCCTCCAGGAATTAGTGTGTGTGCTTCATCAATAAATAACCATGTTGGTGGAACATTTAGTTCCATTAAATCGTCCATGCTTTGTTCCCCGAATTTTCCTGCAGCTTCTCTTCGGGTACTTAATTTTCTTGCAGCCAGGATTCTTCTAGCAAATATTCCTACTACTAGTGCACTAACATTGTCTTCCAAAAAACTTGTATCAATAATAGTCATTTGTCCTGCACTAGAAATCATTCCTAGGGGAGTTCCTTTTTCATCAAAAATTCCCCAATTTTTTGCAGCATCAAATCTACTAACTAATGCTCTAATAGAATCAGCTTTGTATCCTCTTTCTCTATCATTCAATTCAGCATCATATTCAAAGCAATTAGTCAAATCTTGTAAAGAAAAAGTATTTTCTTTTCCGCGCACAGTTTTTCCATCAATAGTATTGTAACCTTTTTTTGTATTCACAATTCCTTTCTCCATTAATAATCCGGTTGGAGAAAACCTATCAATTCCGAAAGTCAAGCACCAATCATCAGCAGTTAGTAGAGATGGTTGGATTGAGAATACAGCGTCAAAAGTATTTTTTGGTACCTTGTTTTTCATTCCCACAGGAATAAACACTTTTACATTATCCAATCCTCGGGGCAATACTTCCCATTGTGCTAGTAATTCTAATTCTTTTTCTTCTTTGTTTGGGTGCTTCATTGACCAAAATACTCCAATTGGGTCAACAACAACTAAACCAACGTTCTTGTTTTTTGTTGCCAATTCTTCAGCAATTACTCCTAGTACATAAGATTTTCCTGTTCCCCTTGCTCCGCAAGCAAAAACAACGTGCGGATTTAATCCATCCATGTAAATTTGTGTTTCGTTCATGTCCTTCT
>CAYLWD010000093.1:0-2806 GCA_964387305.1 uncultured archaeon | reverse complement strand
TCTCCTGATGAACCTCCATCAGAGCCAGTATCCAAAACTTCAATATCAAACGATTCTTGGATATCACTGAAAGAACAATACTCGTTTCCAATGTATCCTGCTACACGAAATTTTGCACTTACTGTGGTGTCTCTACTAACACTCTTTACTGGAATAGTTACTGTAACGCTTCTAGTGCTTCCTGATGAAATTGTAGAACTTGATGTTACTAAATCAACATTGTCTTCATCAATTATTGAACTAGTAGTGTATATTTCTGCATCATCAATTTCGAATGTTTTGTTTGAATTATTTTTTATTCTAAAAGTACTAATTGTTTTTTTGTTCTCATTTATTGTCATATCGTTTACTGTTAATTCAATGTCTGAACAATCTCCTGTTCCACTCATTTCAACGTAAGCGTATTCTGAATCAATTATTGTTGTTCCTTCTTTTACTATTGTTTCTATTCTATATTCATCGTAATAATCATCTACTATAAAATCGTTGCTCCAATCGAATTGCAAGTCAGTATCTTCTTCTAGAGTAGTTGTTTTTGTTGTGCTTGTTCTGTATTCTACAAAAGAACCTGAAGAGGTTTTTCTTGAAATCTTATTGTATATTGATAAATTTGATGCACAACCGCTTCCACTAACGTTGTCAATATCAAAATTAGTTCTAACATCAATGTAATCATTATCTTCTGCACTCACTAAATCAGAGTAAGTTGAATCAGAATCTGATCTTACTTCTACTGAAAAATTAGCTAAATCTACTGTACAAGCCATTGCTCCACTAACAAAAAGAGTTAGTGCTAACAAAGCTACGAATACTAACAACACTCTATTCAAACCAGGCATAACTATTTCACGCTCCGTAATTAATTACCGCGCCTAAAGTATATAAAGCTTTCTTTTGTTCACTGGAACGAGTTATTTAGGGGTTTTGGGGTTTTTAATTATCTTATCCTTTTATACATATTATGGGCTTTAGCCTCGCAACTTTTTCTGATATCCCTGCTGAGTGCATTACTTCAACCACATCAACAACATTCTTGTAGGCTTGTGGTGCTTCTTCCGCAATTCCTTTCGTTGAATGTGCCTTCACAATAATTCCTTTTTGCATTAAATCCTGAATAATATTTTGTCCATTCAAGCCCTGCATTGCTTTTGTTCTCGACATGCTTCTCCCTGCTCCGTGAATAGTTGAACCAAAGGTTTCTTGCATTGCTTTCTCGGTTCCTTTTAGAATGAAAGAGTTTGTTCCCATGCTTCCACCAACTATTACTGGTTGCCCAATTTTTCTATATTTGAGCGGAACCTCTTCTCTGTTTGGGCCAAAGCCACGCGTAGAACCTTTTCGTTGAACGAGTAGTTTTTGTGATTTGTTTTTTCCATCAATTTGAATTTCAGGTTTTTCTATTTTTGCAGTATTGTGCCCGACATCGTAAAGCGTTTTAATTTCTTTTTCGCCAACTCCAAAAGTACTTGCGGTAATTCTCCTAACCAGTTCCCCAAGTACTTGCCTATTACAAAAAGCAGAATTAATTCCTGCATTAATTGCACTAATAAATTTTTGTCCTTCTTCGCTTTGAATTGGTGCGCAAACCATTTCTTTGTCAGCAATTTTTATTCCATATTTTTCAACTGCTCTCTCTAGAATTGGAATATAATCTGCCCCGATTTGGTGTCCGAGCGCACGCGAACCACAGTGAATGCTTACAACCGTTCCACCTTCCTCGAGCCCAAATGCTTTCGCAGATTTTTCATCAAATATTTTTTCTATTCCTTGTACTTCGCAATAATGGTTTCCTGAACCTAGTGTTCCTACTTGATGATAAGCTCTTTCTTTTGCTTTATCCGAAACATCCTCTACATTAACTCCTTTTACTTTCCCGTTGTCTTCAATGAATTTCAAATTTTCTTTCAAACCGAATCCTTTCTTTACAGCATAGTTCGCACCTTGCACAAGCACTTCGTTTATTTCTTCTTTACTTAACCGCAATTTTCCATCAATCCCTAGTCCTGCAGGAATATCTTTGAACAATCGCTCCGCAAATTCTTTTTTCTTTTCCTCAACTTGTTTTTCACTCAAAGGAAGAATCATTGTGTGGACGCCGCAATTTCCTACAATAAATCCGTTAGCCACAAAGTTATGATTATAATTATCTATTGTAAAATCATAAACTAGTTTGTTATAATTTACTTTTTTTATTGAACTAATTTTATCAAATACTACTCCATTTTTTAGTGACTTACTTTTTATAAATTCATTAAATCCAAGCCATTTTGCTGAAACTCGTGCAGATGTTTTTCTGTTTCCATATATGCTACGTTCAATAAATCGTTTGTTAACAAAAAAATATTTTTTTTGAAGTTCTTCAAATATTTTTTTTGGACTAGTTCCTTTTCTTTTCATCAATATTGCTTCTTTTTCAGCACACCTTCTTTCTTCTACTACTTTTTCCTTAAGTGTAAGATAATGGATTGCATAATTGCTTAATTCAGATCTTTTTTTATTGTACTCAAATCCTACTTTAGAATAGAGTTTTATTAGGTTTTGGGAATCTCCGTTTATTACTAATCTGTGTCTAATTGATACGTCGTTATTTTTATTCACATAGTCTTTTCTTTCACCGATAACTTGACTTTTTATTTTGAATTCGCTAAGTACTTTTTTTATTTTTTCCAAAAAGAGTTTTCCATTTTGTGAATTTATTTCCTTTTTATTAAGTGAAATTACTGGTTGGGATAAATTATATTTTGCGCCAGTTATTTCATAAGGGGTAGATAGCTCTGCTCCAAAGAGTCCTGAAAGATAAAGTCTT
>CAYLWD010000092.1:0-2900 GCA_964387305.1 uncultured archaeon | reverse complement strand
CAATTCTGCAATAGTTATTTCAGCTCTAAGTATAGGCGTATTTGCTGATACGGGCGCCGCATTGTTTGGAAAAAAATTTGGAAAAATAATTATTGCAAAAAACAAGAGCTTAGAAGGAGCACTTGCTTGTTTTGTAATTGCTTATGCTTGCTTGGCTTTCACGCTACCCATATTTGGAAATATTGTTTTATTTTTGTTCATTGCATTAATTGCAACTATTGTAGAAGCACTCCCATTGAATGACAATATCGGAATGCCCCTAGTTTCTGCTATACTCCTTAAATTACTATTATAAAAGTAGCGGGAGACTTTATTGTGAGTAAGCGCAAGCCAAAGGCTTTCCTGTAATCAAAATAGGCCTGTAGTATAGTGGATAGTATGGATCCCTCCTAGAGCTTTTTGCTAAAAAGTTTGCAAATGCTGATGCGAGGATCAGACTCGGGTTCGACTCCCGACGGGCCTGTTAAAAAAAATTATTAAAAAAAATCTCCCGACAATCGACGAAACCATTTAAAAGAAGTTTAGCCCTCAATTAAACAGGTTGAATTAAAATGAATAAACTCGCTATGACAATTGCCGGAGAGATTTCCCTCTCAAATGACCCGGGTTCTTCAATGAAAAAGTGGAGAGAAATTTTTGGAATCCACCAAAAAGAACTTGCAGAGTATTTGAAGGTTTCTTCTTCAACTATTTCTGATTACGAAGGGGGGCGAAGAAAAAACCCCGGAGTAAATGTAATTGCACGATTAGTAAATAGTTTAATTGCAATTGACAAAGAACAAGGAGGAAAAGTCGTTAAACAACTAGAAAAAGATTTTAAAGAAGAAGAAAAACCGTACCTTACTCACGAATTTACTAGCGGAATAAAAGCTTCTGAGGTTGTAAAAAAAATTGATGGAAAAATTGTTTGCTTACCACACAAGTTAAATGAAGAAACATTATTCGGCTATACTATAATTGATTCAATAAAAATGATTATTGATATGCCCGTAACCGAGTATATGCTTATTTATGGAAAAACTCCAAGCCGAGCACTAATATTTAGGCATGTTGAAAATGGTAGGAGCCCAATGATTGCAATAAAAATTGGGAGATTCTCTACTGATATGAAACCAAGTATAATTATTTTGCATGGGGACTTTGAAAAAAAACAAGTTGACCCCGTTGCAATCAAAATTGCTGAAAGCGAAAAGATTCCTTTAGTAACAACAAACAAGCCAATTGAAGAAATAACTAAAGTATTAGAAAAATTTGAAAATTGAATGATTGGAAACTAAATAAGTTATAAATTGTAATAATAAAAGCTCATTTCGCTCTAATCAGATAAGTCATTCTGAATTTGTTTCTCCCTTTTTCATCAACACCGATTAGTTTTGAGGATTCTTTTATTTCTGCTTTATAAAATTTCTTAAAAAAGTTTGCTGCTTTTGTAGTTGCTTTTCTTGAACCAATCCAAAAATCATAACCATTTTTTTGATTAATTGTTTTTATTACTGCACTCAAAGTATCACGACTTTTTTCGTTATCAAGAAAAGTGAGTAATTGTGTTTTCATTAATTCTGCTTCTTCTTTATCCCTTCCACGCAATTGAATTATTCCTTCACGATAATTTGAAATGAGTTTCATGCAAGAATCACACATTTCTCTCGGAAGCCTTACTGTAAAATTTTCTTCTTCTTCAACTAATTCAGAACCAAGGAAACCAACTACTTTAACATTAGCTTCAAAAAGCAAGGCTTTTTCTTTATCAAAATCAACTGGAATAGTTTTTACTTTAACAAAAATTTTTGGTTGTAATAATTGGGGAATTGGTTTTACTTTTTTAGTTAATTCATCTTGTATTAATTCTTCTGACAAACCCGTCCAAGTATTTCGTAAAAGAACTTTTTTGCACGTCTTACAAACCCTTGCATTCAACTCGTGCAATTCAAACAAAGGTTTTCCTTTAAGAAAACAATTCTTGCACAAGCCGTTAATCAGGCTCTCGTTTTCTTTCCCGCATTTCGGGCAAAATTTTTTGAAGCTCATAAGATAATAATTAGAAGGAACAATTAAAAAGCTGGAATATGGCTAATATTAATTATGCACGGGTTACATTTTAACGTTAGAAAAATACCATTTGCAAAAGGGGTAATAAGAAAAGCTAAAGCTGGATTGGATTTTATTGATCAAAGAAGACTTGTTGGGATTAAATCGCCTGTTTTGGATAAAGCACTCAAACAGTTATCAACAAAATCAAGGCGAGCCTGGCATTTGTTCAAGCCCCGGGGACAAAACTTACACGGAGAAAAATCAGTCAAAGTACATTATACTCTAGATTATATTAAAGCAGAAAGAAAAAAAATTGGGAAAAAAGAATAAAAAAGCATCTTCAAAAAAATAATTTACAATTAGTTTTATTCAAACTCTAATTTCTTTCCTTGTACAGGAATAATTGCTTTGATTCCGGTTTCTTCCTTAATTTTTTTAGCAAAAACAGGCATTACTTCTTTGTCTCCGTGCACTAAGAAAATTTCTTTAGGAGACCATTTTTTTATTGCTTTAATCATTTCGCTTTGCCCAGGGTGAGCAGAGAAATCAAATTTCTCGTACTGACAATTAACTTTTACTAAATTATTAGTCTCTCCAACAGGAAGTTTTCCTTGTTCCAGTAATACTCTTCCAGGTGTTTGGTCAACTTGGTAACCCGTAAGATGAATCTTGCTATTCTTATCATTATACATTTGTTTAACGTACCACATTACGGGTCCACCGTGCATCATTCCTGAGGTAGTAACAACAACACTTGGTTTCTTCATTGCTTTAGCTCTTTGTTTTACTCCCTTAATCCACTGTGCTTGATTCAAACCACGAGCCAGCCCTTTTGGGTCGCGAATCAAATAAGCGTGTTTCAAATAAAT
>CAYLWD010000091.1:0-2915 GCA_964387305.1 uncultured archaeon | reverse complement strand
CAACCCAACGAGAAAGCATCTCGTAGCTAACTTCAGAAGAATCGCACGCTTCTTGAATTTCTCTAATTTTTTTTCCTTTAAATATTTTTGTCATAACAGAAAAAATTTTTTCTTTTCTTTGACGAGGATACATTTCTTTAATACCATTCATTGTGATGTTGGGTGCGAGCGATTGTAAGTCAAGCAAAGCACTTCTAAAATCTCCGGAAGAATTTTTTGCTAATTCTTTTATTGCCTCATCTTCGAAAGTAATTCCTTCAAGCGTTGCAATTTCGCGCAACTTTTTTGCTATACTCAAATAATTTATTTTCTTGAATTCAAGTAATTCGGTTAGGGTTCTTACTGGAGCAAGTTTTTTTTCAGAATAAATTTCGTTAGCAGTTAAAATAATTGGGTTCTCTGAATTTTTTATTAAAGCGAAAAGGGCAGATAGTCCGCCCCTGTCTTGGCTTTGGAAACAATCAACTTCATCAATTAGTATTAATCGCTTTGAACCAAATAATGTTGATGAACCAGAAGCATTACCAATTATTTTTTCAATATCATCTTTTGCACGAAAATCCGAGGAATTCATTTCCAATATTTGCCAATTAAAATGCTTTGCAATTAAATAAGCTAAACAAGTTTTTCCTGCACCCGCTTGTCCGTAAAGCAAAATTGGTTTACTTTTTTTTCCTTGGGTCCAACCCTCTGCCCACGCCCTTGTTTTTTCAACTATCTCAGGATTACCAATGAACTCATCCAAGCTTTTTGGGAAATACTTATCAATAAGCAAATCGTGGTGCATAAAGTAATAGCTTTTGCAAGAAATTAAAAGGGTATTTGTGAGGGGAGCGCAAACAAAGATTTTTGAGAATATAACAAAACTATTTTCTTGAAGCAACAATTGTATTATTTGCGTGGTACTCTGAAACAAAAGCATTTACCCTCCGGATATAATTTGCAGTATCATTTTCTATTGACGGAGCATATACTGGAACAATTTTTTCTACAGTTGTTCTACCTGCACGAATATAATATTTGCTTTGAGTTAAGTGTTTAAAAAAATCTTCTATTCCTGCATCCCAAGAAGAATATTTTCTAAAACCATTATTATTTGAATAAGTTTTGGATTTGCGAGAATCATCTAATTTTGTGTAACGAATATTTCCAACTGATTTATTTTGAACAGCAATCCCTTTTGTTCCACAAGAACTCTCTATTCTAAAAAAGGCTAGTGCAACCGCAGGATCAATATTGTGTTTCCTTCCATACTCCACAAATTTTGAACCAAATCCCCTCGCAGGTGACTTCATTCGCGCTAACTCAAACTCAATAAAAGAAGCACTAATTGGGTTACGAGGAAACAAAACACTTGATTCCCTCCTAACAGTTCTAATCGCAACAGGGGTTCTTCTAGAAACAACAACCCTTTTTTCTGGTTCCGCAACAATAGTTTTTTTTGTTACAACCAATCCAGGAGTTTTGTCACGCATAGCGTACTCTGGTTTCCATTTTGTTTTTGAATTTTTTTTAATAGCCTCTTCTCTTCGTTTGCGTTCCCCAATTTCTCTTAACCTTTTTTGTTCTGAAAGAGCAACTTCTTGCGCACGACGCTGAACTGATTCAGGACTATAGTGTTCATCAAGATTTATTATTGTGCCTTGACTCTTAATAGGGGGTTTAGTGGGCTTTGAAAAATGGCCCACAGTTCTTATTGCACCAAAAGCAGTTGCTCCAAGAACAGATGCTCCAATAAATGCATTCCTCACTTTCAAAACCGTTGCACGAAATCTTGAACCACTTGAAGAAAATCTTTTCTTCGAAGAAACTCGTTTAATAATCAAAGGTTTTCTTTTAATTGGTCTATATACCATAATTGAAAGAATGAGGGATAATAGTTTAAATATATTCACTCAAAGTTTTGAAATAAAGCAAAAAGGGTTTTTGGTATGACTAAAATTTATCACGAATTTATGGAATTCTTTAAAGAATACAAAATAATTGGGTTAGCAATTGCATTCATTATGGGTATTGCAGCTACAGGACTAATAAAATCTTTAGTTGACAACATAATAATGCCAACAATAACTCCCTTCGTTCCAGGCGGAGCATGGAAAACAGCAACATTTACTTTAGGCCCTTTTGTTTGGGGAATAGGAGCATTTGCTGGAGAACTAATAAATTTTATTATACTAGCTCTAGTTGTTTTCCTAATAGCAAAACAAATTTTGAAAGAAGAAAAAGTTTCTAAGAAATAATTTGTTTGAATTGATTGGGGACTGTTTCAGATTCCCGCGCACACAAAACAATACGGGTTTTAAACATTCCCTGCAAAAAGTTCTTTGATTTGAATGCAAATAGGAATAGTTGGAAAACCATCAAGCGGGAAAAGCACTTTTTTTTCTTCAGCAACGCTAATTGATGTAGCAATGGCTAATTATCCATTCACTACTATTGAGCCAAACAAAGGAATGGGGTTTGTTAGAGTAGAGGATGCGGGAAAATTTTTTGGAGTAAAAAGCAATCCGCGCAACGGATTCATTATCGATGATGATAAGGGAAACCCTATTCGTTATGTTCCAGTAGAATTAATTGATGTTGCGGGTTTAGTGCCCGGTGCAAACGAAGGAAAAGGACTTGGAAATAAATTTCTTAATGATTTGAGTCAAGCTGATGCACTAATTCATATTGTTGATGCCTCGGGTTCAACTGATTCAGAAGGAAAAGTTGTTCCAGAAGGAAGTCATGACCCGTGCATTGATGTAAAATTCCTTGAAGAAGAAATTGATTTGTGGTTCTTGAAAATAATTGAAAACAATTGGGGAAAATTTTCAAAGAATCCAGAAAAAGATTCTAGGAAAAGAGTTAGGGTGCTCGCACAAAGTTTATCAGGAGTAAAAATATTGGAGAACCATATTGAGAAAGCACTAAAA
>CAYLWD010000090.1:0-2983 GCA_964387305.1 uncultured archaeon | reverse complement strand
ACGCTTCTTCACTTAGAGTGTGCAACCCACGATGCACGTTTGCAGAAACATTAGTGTAATAATAATCCATTGCTTCAATCATTTGTCTCGGCTTTAATGAAGTCGCAGCATTATCAAGATAAGTAAAAAGTTTTCCTCCTTTTTGTCTTTCTAGTACGGGAAAGTCTTTCCTAATTGATTGTACATCCATGACAAAAACAATTAAGGAACACCTTTAAAACTTGACTTCCTTTAGTTTATTCATGCTTTTTGACATGCATTTACACTCTAATTACAGTCCTGATGCTCTTACTAAACCCGAAACCATCGTCAAATGCTGTAAGAAGAACAAGTGGGGTTTTTCTCTTACTGACCACAACACAATGAAGGCTTATTCAGGGCAAAATAGCATTTCAAAGTTAGCCAAAAAAAGCAAAGTACTTTTAATTCCGGGTGAAGAAATACTTGTAATAAAAAACGGAAAAATTTGCGGAGAAGTAGTTGCTTATTTTTTGAATACCGTAATAAAGCCAACTAGTTTTGCTAATATTCTTGATGAAGTAAAGCGCCAAGATGCTTTGCTTTCTTGCCCACACCCATTTGATTGGCCACGCAAAAATTTCAAAGAATTTCCAAAGCAATGGAAAAAATTTACTTGCATGGAAACTTATAATGCTCGAGCTTATTACCAAGATTTGAATGTGCAGGCCGGAGAATTTGCGAATCGCAAAAATGTTGTTGGAAAAATCTCTTGCCTCGGAGTAAGTGATGCGCACACTCCGGAAGAAATTGGTAATGGTTTAACTGAAATTAATGCGACCAGTGAAGAGGGTGTTCGTAAACAGTTAAAGAAACACAAAACCACCGTTCTTTGTAATGAGCGTGCACAAGCGTGGCATCATTTTCAAACCCAATTAGCTAGAACAAAAATTGCAAAACCAAGGTAATCCTATGCTTTCAAAACTTCGTCCAAGATTAAAAATTCTTCAAAATATTTTAGCAACGCCATTTATTGTGTTAAGAATTAATCCAAATCTTGTTTCTCTTTTAGGACTTTTGTTAGCAATAATTGGAGCTTTTTTTGTTTTCCAACAACAATGGTTATTCGCATTGATTTTTTTTATTCTTGCACCAACAATGGACTTAATTGATGGACAAGTTGCTCGTGCACTAAAACTAAAATCCAATTGGGGAAATTATTTTGAAACAATGATTGATAAATTCGTTGATTTTGCAATGATTGGTTCTTTTGTTTTCATTCCCGGTTTGCAGATACCTTCAATTCTTGCACTTGGCTTCTCAATGCTCTCAAGTTATGCTAAACCAAGAGTAGCATTAATTGTAATTACTGATAATCGCGATTGGCCCGCAATAGGGGAACACGCAGATAAGTTAGTTATAATTTTGTTAGGATTACTTTTGGTTTCTTTGGGAGTAAATACAATTTTGGAGCAAAATGTGCTTGCACTCGCATTGTATTTGGTTGCAATAATTTCTTTTATTGGAACATTACAAAGAATGAGTTACGCAAAGAAACTTATTTTAGAAGCCGAGAAGAAAGGAAACCTATTGCCTTACATTAAGAAGAACAAAAAGCGTTGATGGAATTGGATTCCATTTAATTAATATTTTTTAAAATTTTTTCCGCTTCTTTAACAAAATGCTTGTTGTTTTTTACTAAAATGAATTTAATATCTTTCCTTATTTTCATCATTCTGTCGCTCTCAGTATCTCCGAAAGCGTAAGCAGTTATTTTGTCAGTTGGTTTTACTTTACATGTTCGCAATGCTTTTAGCACGCCAATATGTTTTCCTAATTCAGTTGGCTCGATTGAAATCCCTGCTCCGATATCCCTTACTTTTAATTCAATTGGGCTACCAAATTTTTTTGTTTTTTTGAATATTCTTTGTTGGTACGCAAGTATTTTTTTTGCTTCTTCAAAAAACTTTTTCCTCTCACTTAGAGTATTGTTTTCTAATTGAAAAAAAATCCTACTGTCATTTAATAATTCTTCTCCAATTGCAGGCTTTATTTTGAATCCCTCGTATTTTAGTAATTGTTTTATTTCTTTTCCAAGTAACATTTTGAATAACAAAAATTTATCAATTTCTCCAAAAGTTTCTCTCTTAACTATTGGTTTTTTTATTACAACCGCGTTTCCGTTTTTAAACATCATTTTTCCATTATTTGTTTTGAATTCATAATCAACAGTTACTTCATCGAGTCCTGCAGCAGTGTAAATAATTGAATTTTTTAATAAATTATTTTTTTTCAAAGTTTCTTCTATGCTTCCTTTCATTCTGACTTCATAAGCTGAACGTGCAGTGATAAAAACTAAAATAAATCCTTTTTCAGAAAATATTTTTAATATTTTTTCTGATACTTTAGTAAGTTTTGGAGCTTTTCCTGGAATAAATTCTGCGGTTGGGGTTAGTACTCCGTCAATATCGAAGAAAACAAATTTTTTTTCAGATTTTTTTGATTTATTCATTGCACTCAACGAACTAATTAGCAACAAAAACCTTTAAATACTACCAATCTACATAATGATTTGACTCCTATGCACGACGCATTTAGAAATAACAGTAATGTTACTCACTATATTCGTGATTCGCTTCTCGTTTTGAGTGTTATTGAGAAAGAATCTTATATTAATGTTGCAAAAATTTCTAAAGAAACCACTTTTCCTACTAGGAAGGTTAATTTGTGCTTAAAGTTTTTGCGTGACTCGGGCACAATAGAACAAAACGGACAAAGTTTCAAGCTAATGGTGGCAAAAATTTGCTGATTCCATATATTATTTTAAAAATGTTCACAACATTGCATTCCTTTTTATACCCTTTATTTTATATTATTTTTATTGATTTGTTAAGTGTAATTTAATTTTTAGTGAGGTTTTTTTATGGTTCTATCATTCGCTGATTGGAAAAAAAACGATATTAGGGTTGGTTTAATTGAAACTGTTGAAGAAGTTCTTGGAAAAGATAAACTCTTCAAACTTAAC
>CAYLWD010000089.1:0-3030 GCA_964387305.1 uncultured archaeon | reverse complement strand
ACTATAACTACTTCTCATTTGTTAGCACAAATGAAGTACGAAGAGTGTAGAACCGCATTGTATGACGTTACCGGGACACAAGTTCCTGGCGGACAAACAACAATTGAACGATGGAATTCTAGACAATTTTGGATAGCAATGCTTAGTCCTTTAGGAAATTTCTTTATGTGGGCAATTGTATTGTTACTTGGATTATTCATGTACAATAATAATGGAATAATCGTTCCAATAGAATCTGCTGAATTCACTAAAGTAGAACACAAGCCAAAGCGCTTTGCTCACAAAAAGTGAATTTAGAGTATTAGTAAAAAATTAGTTTTTAGTAAAAAATTGTAGTTGGTTTTTTTCCAACTACAATTCTGATTTTTTTAGTTTATTAAATAATAAAAATTTACATTGTGTAAACCTTTACTTTTTTGGATTCAGCATTTGCTTTTCTTATTCCAACAATATTCTTAACGTCTTTTGTTTCTGCTGCTTCAACTAATCTTTTAGTTACTATTCCATCAAAAATTATTGTTTCGATTTTCTTTTTTGTTTTTGGTAATTCTTCAAGGATTGATTTTACTTCAACTTCCTTGATTTTCTTGCCTTTTGAATCCATGAAAACCGCTTTCAAGCTTCCCTTTGTTTTTTCGAAAACTTTACGCATTTTTTCTAATCCTTTTGGCATTGTTTCTTCTACAATATTATTTGTTTGTTGAATTGTTTCTTCAGAATTACTTTGTTGTGCGAATCTTGGAAAAACTTGTCCCCCAACTGGGCGAGTAGCTTCCCTTATTTCGTTTTGTTGTAATTCTTCAAACCTATTCCTTGTTTCGAATCTTGGTCTATCACCAAATCTTGGTCTGTCTCCGAATCTGGATGGTCCCCTTGAATCGAATCTTGGTGGGTTTCTTGAATCAAATTGTGGCCTGTTTCCGAATCTTGGGGGTCCTCTTGAATCGAATCTTGGTGGGCCCCTTGAATCAAACCTTGGTCTTGAATCGAATTGTGGTCTTGGAGAATACTCTTCTCTTCTTTCAAACCTCTGTTCTTTTTCATTACCTGTTTCGAACTCTGCAGAACTATCCCTTCTTTTTAGTGCTTGTAGTATTTCTTTTTGAGTTAGTTCTTCAACTTCTTTTCCGTCAGGAGCTTTTGCTACAAAATCAATTTTGGTTACTGATGATAATTTTTTTGCGTTCAAGTCTCCGCCCCTATCTCCATCAACTAATAGTATTACTGTTCTTTTTCTTTTACACAATTCAATTAGTTCGGGAGTAATGTTTGCTCCGTTCATTGCTATCGCGTTATTTATTCCGTAACTCAATAGTTTCAAAACGTCGGCTCTTCCTTCTACTACAATTATTGTGTCGTTAGTTTCTACTTCTGGGCCCGCAGGTAATCCGTTGTATTCAAGAATTTTTTCTACCCTAACCCTAGCCTTAATTTCTTCAGCCATTTTTCCGCTCTCAACGCCCTCGAACTTCATCATGTGTTTCAATAGTTCTTGTGCCCTGTTAGTTACTTGGCTTAGTTTTTCTTTTCTAGTATCAGAAATGCTTAGTACTTTTACTTTCGCATTGAATGGGCCTACCTTATCAACGGTTTCTATTGCTGCAGCAAGAATACTAGTTTTTACTCTATCCAATGAACTTGGAATAATTATTTCTCCACTAGTTTTTCCTTTTCCTTTATTTACACCAATTTCTATTCTACCAATTTTTCCGTTTTGTTGTAGTTCCTTCAAGTCCATGTCTTCGCCGATTAGCCCTTCACATTGTCCGAAGATTGCTCCAACAATATCGGGTTTATCAACTACTCCTTCTACTTCATAACTTGCTTTTACTTCATACTTTATTACACTTAAATATGTTTTTGCCATTATATTCACTTCCTTTTGTTTTTGGCAATTCAATTATTCTTTTCAATTGAATCTCTGCGTTTTTTTAACGCTTTTTTTATTTTCCTAGAATTAGTTTTGTGTTAGTTTTTGGATAACTTCTTTTCTCGAAGCACGTATCTTCAATCTTTTTTGTTTCGCATTTTTTCCTGAAATAATTTCTACACGTACTTTTAATAGTCTCTTTAATTCTTTCATTATTTCAAGATTTGCTTTGCCCTCAACGGGCCTTTCATTAGTTTCGATTAATAATAAATCATTCGCTATATCGTAGCGAGCCGAAAATTTCTTCTTTCCGGTTGAAACCTTAGCATTGAAAATTTCTTCCACGCTAAACACAAACCAATTCTGGTAAAATAATTCCTATAGTAACGGTATTTAAACCCTGCCCTTGCCCCCAGTGATTTGGTTAGTTTTGGCGAAATTGGGTATTTTAGGAAAGAACTTTGGCTTATTTTCTATGTTGTTTATTCAAAAAGTTCTGCCCTTATTTACCCATTTGAGGTATTCTTCAAAAGCGCTACCAAGTTCCTTTATTTTCCATTTTCCCCTAAGTTTTTCCAATGGAAAACACAAATAACCTATTTCTTTGACAAATGATTCGTGCCTATAATAAGTTGCTTTTTCAAGGGACGCTCTGTGGTTTTTAACAACACTCATAACTCTGATAAAACTTTTATCATTTTTTCTAAGCAATGAATTTAACTCATTAATTTCTTTTTTAGTGGGGGGTTCTGTTTTATTCAATAATCTTTTGGCTTCACTAGTTGCTCTTTGGCAAAAAATCCTAAACGAAAGAGCTGTATTTGTGTATTCCTTTAATTCTCTTGGAAGTTCTTTTCTTCTTTCACGAAGTCTTTTTGCTTTTTGTCTTTTCAAAAAAATGTTTCTTTTTGGGGTTGGCATCTTTAAGCAACTCCTTTCTTCCAAGGAATGTCTATTTTGGCTTTGGGGTGTTTTTTATTGTATTCAGAAAGTAGGTGGAGTAAACTATCTAATTCTCTTAAAACATCGTGCCTGCGGTCGTGAACCTCTCTTCCAAACATTTTTTCATAACTCAAACTTGATAAATAATAACGATCTGTCAATTTACTGATTCTTTTAAGTTCGTTTGAAATAAGCTGTGCCTCTGCGGGCCCTATTGC
>CAYLWD010000088.1:0-3050 GCA_964387305.1 uncultured archaeon | reverse complement strand
TCTTTAATGAATTCACTCCTCGAAACATATTTTCCATTAACTTTAATCATCAAATCAATTTCTTTCAAAAAAATATCATCAACCTCAAAACTAACCATCGCCAATCAAAACACCAATAAAACTTACTTAATAACAGGTTAATAAGGGTTTGGTTGAAAAAGATTTAAAAATCTTATGCATTACAATTCAATTACAATGGTAATGGATGTTGTTCAAGTTAGGTTAAATAGAAATTCGCTTACTATGCTCGACCAGCTAGTTAACAAAGGAATTTACTCAAGCAGGTCAGAAGCAGTTAGAGATGCTGTAAGGAGATTTATTTGGGAAAATGAATTAGGTAGTGTTAAACTCAAAGGAAACGGGGTAGCGCTTGTAAGAAAAGCAAGGGAAAAACTTTCAAAACAAAAAATTAATTTGAATGAAATTAATTCTCTTTAAAAAACCAAAAAAATTAGCTCTTTAAAAAATCAAAACAAAATTGTTTTCAAGAAATTAATTAAAAATTTATTAAATCTAATTCAAAAAACAATTTCCAAAACATTTTTCTTTCAAAAAATCCTTTTCTCAAGAAATAATTTTCTAACAAAAAATCCTTTTCCCAAAAAATACATTTTTATTCTCAAGGGAAAGAATATATATCAGTAAAGCGTTTGTTTGAACAAATTGAGTGGGTTATTGGGATGATTTCGGAAAAACTGTCCGAGTTTTACTTGAAGGCAGAAGACAAGTACTTTGATGCGCTTGATTTTCTTGACGCAAAAGGCTTGCCCGTATACAAATACTCTGATTTTTTTGAAAACAAGGGAGTGCCTAGTTTTGTTGTAACTATTGCACTAGTTGTTTTACTATTAGTTGTGCTCAGCGTAATTCTTGTTGGAACAGGAACTGATGCAGGACAAATTGTTTTATCATTAAAAGATACTGAAGGAAACAAACTTTACGGCGTAGATATTGCGGTGCTTGACGAAAGTGGGCAACCAATTTTGGGCACCGACGGAAAACCAATAGTTTTTGTTAGAAAAAACGATGGGGATGTAATAACAATTCCGGGTTATTCGAAAGGAAAAAAATTACAATTAGTAGCAACAAAAGAAGGTTACCAACCAGATACCTCCGAAATAATGATTGGAGATTCGAGGCCGGCAACATTATCACTAGAAAGCGCATTTGAAGGAATTGATGCACAACTAATTCTAGTTGATGCAGAAACCGGAACAAAAGTAAAAAATTCAAAAGTTACTGCGACTTGGAGTAACGTACCTTATAATTTCAATGTGGATTCTAACGGAATTTATACAAAAAATGTTCCTGGGGGAAGAACACTCGAATTGAGCATAAAAACAGAAGGGTATAATGATGTTAGCCAAGAAATTGTTTTCTACGAAAATAGTCCAAGAACAATTACACTAACCCCATCAGGACAAGGGTTCGTTGGAATTGCTACCCTACTTATTAGTGTTACTGATGAAGACGGACTAGCAATTAGTGATGCGACAGTAAAAATAGTTAATAAAAGTAGTCAAGAAATTTTGGTTGAGGATGTAACAAAACAAGGAACTATTAGCACAAAAATACAAACAGGAATTGCATTAAAAATACTAATTCAAAAGAAAGGATTTGTTTCGTATGATTCGGATAGTGCAGAAGGAAGTATTACTTTAAGGGAAAGAGAAAGAAAATTAGATATTGTATTAACTAAGGGTGGAAAAAATTTAACCGTAAAGGCAACTAATGCACTTGGATTGAGTCTAGAAAATTCTTGGGTTAGCGTTTATACAAAAATCGGGCTCAAAGGGGCTGAAGGAAATATTATTCCCGGAACAGAAGCATACGAATTATTTGATGCACAATACACTACAATTACTGGCGCTATTTTTGACGGAATTGATTCAAATGATTTAGTTATTGTAACCGCACACAAAGAAGGGTACTTGCCCCAAACCAAAATGGTGGATTTAGAACAATTTGATTCAATCGAAATTTCTTTAATAGAAATAACTCAAGCAAACTCTGCTAGGTTAGATATTTATGTTAATGACTCATTCGGCGAACCAATTGGTAACGCAAAAATAAATTTAGAAGTATTTGATGAGAACGGAACTATTCCGTACGGTTATTCTGAAATTGAAACAGGAATAGAGGGTTATGCTGGACTTGCTGTTGAAGTTGGAAAAAGTTATATAGTAAAAGCAGAAACAGAATTCATGCAAGGAGAAGCAAGTGTACAAGTTTTTGATAATAGTGCAAAGTCAGTTTACGTTTCAATGGAGAAAAAAGCACAAATAGTTGAAATGGTTTTCAAGGATATTAGAGGAGAAGATGTTTTCGGAGACGTAATAGTAGAAGGGCTTGACGGAACAGTACTCTACGACGGAAATCTTGTTGATTCACATTTATTCATGAATGTTGAAGGAAGAGACGCCGTTAATGTAGAAATAGAATTACCTGATTATAATACTTTTAATGAAACTGTTAATGTAAAAGGAAAAGACTATGTTGAAGTAATAGTATATAATAAGAATACGAATGACTTGGCTCCAATAATTGAATTTATTGGAATTGAAACCGAGAACGGAGAAGAAGCACAAGGAATAACTCCTGGCGCATTTTATTGGATAAAATTTAATGTTGCTTGGCCAAGTGCAAGCGAACAAGGATTAGTGCATTTCAGAACAGGAAACGATTTAGTACAATTCGCTGACTCAGAAAATATTGCGTTATTTGAATTGAGCGCACCAAGCGGAGAAGTATTTTATTCTACTACTTATAATCCAAAACCAGAACCAGGAAACGAAACAATTGACAGACAAAATGAGGGACTAGGCGGAGAAATAAATAAGTGGGGAGAAGTGAAAATAGAACAACCAAGAGGAAACCAAATTTATAAAGTAAGGATAAGAGTATCTGATTATAGTTCAGGCACTGTTCCAATACATTACAGAGCGTGGACAAAAGTACAAAACAATTATTACAGAACCCCTAATGATGGTAACCTTGGTTTTAGTTCAACAGGAACAGGAAAAAGTGGGTTGTATGCTGAAACCCTAATC
>CAYLWD010000087.1:0-3141 GCA_964387305.1 uncultured archaeon | reverse complement strand
CATTGTATTCTGTACTGATTTTTTCTTTTTTATCAGTTAGTTCCTTTTTTTCAACACCCATTTTTGAGAGCATTTCAAGGTTTGCTTTTACTTTTGCTTCATCACGTTTTATTACTTCTTTTTTTGAAGAAATTTTTTCTAACTCAACAGCAAGTCTTGCTTTTTTTTCTTCAAAATCTTTTCCTATTCGCGAGTAAGCTTCCTCAGAGGCAGCAATTATTAGTTTGTTTAATTCATTTACTTTAAGTCTTAATTCATTTATCTCGGTGTAAGATTCTGAAACCCTTTTTTCTTTAATTTCTTTTTCAGCATAGAATTTTTTTAACTCTTCATTTAATTCATTCACTCGTTTTTCTAACTCAATTTGTTCTTTCCAAATAATTGTTGCTTTTAATTGCTTTTTTTCTAACTCTAGTGAATTATATTCTTTCGCGACAGTCATTTCTTGTTCTAATTCAGTAAGAAAAACTCTTCTCTCGTTAAGAATTATAGTTGCTTCTCTTATTCTCGAGTCAACTTTTTCTAATTCCTTTATAGCTTCTTCTTTTTTATCATCATATTCTTGTAATCCCGCAACACCATCAATAATTTCTCTTCTATCTACTGCGGACATTTGTATTATTTGATTTATATCTCCTTGTGTTACGATATTTTGTCCTGAAGAATCAACCCCTAATTCCAGCAATAATGATTCTGTTTCATTTAAAGTAGTTCTTTTTCCATCTAACCTATAAACACTTTTTCCTTGTTTGTCAACCATTCTACTGACTAAATATTCTTTTCCTTTATCTTCTATTATTAGTTCTACTTTTGCGTAATTTTCTTTACAAGTATTGTTGATTAAATCAGTTAGCCTTGAAGCACGCAAAGTTTTGAGTGAAGTAATTCCAAGCACGAATAAAAGTGCATCCAAAATATTACTTTTCCCTGAGCCATTGCTTCCAACTATTGCAGTGAAGCCCTTGCTTATTGGTATTTCTGCCTTGCGGAAAGACTTAAAGTTTTTGAGAGTGAGTTTTACTAGCCTAGTCATGAAATCAGCTGCACTTTATTTGTAATAATTATTAATGCTTAATTGAAAAATTATTTAATTTTTATTTTTTTCCTCTGCGTTTTAAAGCTCGTTCTCTTCTGCCAGACTTTTCGTCTTTTGCACTAGCTTTTTGTGTTAGCTTTTCTTTTGTTTGTATTTTGCTTTCAGAATTTTCAAAGTAAGCAAATGAAATAACTGAGATTATTACTGTTGCAATAATTATCTCGGATAATGCTATACATATATCAGCATATTCTGTTCCAAAAATTAATGGAGCACTAGTTATAACGAGGTCAATTATTACTACAATTACTGCTAGTTTTATACTTAACAAAATTGTTTTAATCAATTTTCCTTTAGAAAATGCCCAACTCTTTTTCAAAGCATCTTTTGCATTAGTATTATCTTCAGCCATTGCGGGCACGGTATAAACAAATTTCATCAAAACTATTAGAAGTATTAATGCAATTACAACTAATACTATTGTTGCTATTGTTCCTAGCAAGTCTCCATTTTGTCCGAGCGCAATTACCCAACTAGTTATTACTGTTGCAAGAGCAATTCCAATAAAAATGATTATTACTAGTGCTAGGGAATTAAGTATTTTTGATACTGAAAAATTAATGCTTTCAACAAACCCATGCCCGCTAATTTTTCTTGCAATTATTACTAATCCTGTAATGAATACGGTAAGAGAAATTATTCCTCCAATAATTAGAACAAATAATTCGAGTGGATAATTAGCTAAAAGTATTAATGGGTTTTGTGTTAGCACTTCCCCGTATAATATTGAATCAATAACTGGACGTTCTGTTGCCCAGTCAGTAGCAAAAGCAAGTACTTGCCCAAAAAGAAATGCTATTAGTGGAGCCAAAAGTATGTAGGGTTTTGTTATTACAAATTTTAGTCCCTTTAAAGTTGAATTAGCTACAAACGAAAATATGCTCATGAATGAATTGTTGCCCATTACCCACACCTCAAAAAATTAGTAATATTAAGTGCTTTTGGTTTATATTGTTTTGCCTCTGAATTTTAGTGTTTTTGTAAAGGTTTTTTTTATGTTTTCCCAAAGTCTTTTTTATTATAATAAAGGGATTTTGACTCTACCTTTTGAACTCGGAGGAGCCTTTTAAAAGCTTTCCATTCACTTTTTTGTCTACGAGCTTTGGTAGTTAGTTCTAGTAGTACGTTATAGTTTTTGCTATTGCGCAGGTTACAACTCCAAGCATTAGTTTTGTATTTGGTGAGTTTTATGAATGTTCCTAAAGAGAAGAAATTGTATTGTGTTAAATGCAAAAAACACACTTCACACAAGTTGAAGGAATTCAAATCAGGTAAGGGTAGACCTATGGCTGCGGGGGTTAGACGCCACGAAGAAAACACTAGGGGATATATGGGTAAATATAAGCACATTATTAAGGTTAAGAAACAAAATAAAACTCCTGCTTTTTTGATTGAATGTGGGGAATGTAAAAAGAAAAGTTCTTATTCTCTTGGAAAAAGAATGAAGAAAGTTGACCAACAATAAATCTTGATTGAAAGCCAATTGGTTTTCTTTTAATTTCTTTTTTACCCTTCAATTTATTTTTTATTCTTTATTTTTTTGCCTTTTAATTTCTTTTTTTACTCTTCAATTTCTTTTTTAACTTTTCTAGCCTAATCCTAGCATGACTTTCAACAATTCTATTCTTTTAATGATTAAACAATCGGGTTCAAGGATTTCTAAAAATAGTGAAAACACTAGTGTCCATTACACTGAATTACTTACAAAAGTTACTCCGCTTTACATGAACTCTAATTCAGCAAAAGCTGCATTGAGTCGTACACTAAAAGATTTAGAATCAATAGGATTAATCAAACGAAATAAGCAACTAATATTTATTACAAATAAGGGGTTAGCTTCAATAAATATTGAATTAAAGGATAAGTTAGTTTCAAGGTTGAATGAATTGCTTAAGAAGCAATCTCCCGAACTTGATGAAGTTGCTAAGTCCCTTATTACTTTGACTCAACGCGCTTCTATTGATTCCGAATTATTAAAAACTGCACGAGGCAGTGCTTCTTTTACTATTTCTGATGTTGAAGAATTGCGAAAAAACATTTCTGAG
>CAYLWD010000086.1:0-3253 GCA_964387305.1 uncultured archaeon | reverse complement strand
TTGTGAGCATCAGCACGTTGCCCGCGAGCAAGTTTTTCTTGAACAGCTGCTTTCTCTTCGTGCATTGCTTTCAAAATAATTTCTGGTATTTGAACATCCTTCATTTCAACACTATCAATAGTAATTCCCCACCCTGAAGAAATTTTTTCTAGATTCTCTTTCATTTTTGCATTAACAACTTCAACACTAGAAATAACGTCAGTTAAAAGCATTGAACCAATAACATCACGGAGAGAAGAAACAATAAAGAGCTTTGCAGCGCCCTTATAATCCTCAACCTCAATTATAGAATTAATTACACTTTGTTCATCTTTTTTTACTTTCAAATAAATAACTGCATCAATTGTAACTTCAATAGAATCTTTAGTAATAACATCTTGGCTTGGAACATCAATAGTCATTATTCTAAGGTCAACTCGCTCAAAACTCTCAATAGTTGGGAAAATAATTGCCCAACCAGGACCAGCAACCCTATTCAATTTACCAAAACGAAAAATAACTGCCCTCTCATAATCTCGGAGCTCAACAACAACATCAAATTTCACTTTAATAAAAATAAGTATTGCAATTAGAATAACAAAAAAAGTTATTCCTAAAGCAGTATTAGTGTCCATTATAAACAAGCCAATAAAAGCAAGAATAATTAAAATAACTCCAATAAAAACTAAATACTTGAAATTATCATTAGCCATAAAAACACACTCAATTTGTAACAACAAAAAACCTATTAAGGTTCTTTAAGTAATAGATAAGCACTATTATATATAAGTTTTCTTAGGATTGATAATATATAAGATTTGTACTTATAGACGGATTGTGTTAGAATGCAAAAAAAAGTTTTTGTAATATGCGTTGACCGCGATAATGACCTTGGAAGAAAGGCAGGAATAACTGGTCCAGTAATTGGTAGAGAAAAAAATATTGAAGCCGCTACAAGACTCGCAATTGCTGACCCCACTGAAGCGGACGCAAACTCAATGTTTGCCGCAGTAAAAAAATTAACTGAAGTACAAAAAGAATACAAGAATTGTGAAGTTGTTACACTAACAGGGTATAGTAAAACTGGGTTGAAGTCGGATAAAGAAATTAATAGGCAATTAGATGTATTACAAAAAAAATATAATATTGAAGGATGGGTTGTTGTTACTGATGGAATGGAAGACAAACAAGTTATTCCAATATTACAATCAAGAGCAAAAATAATTTCAACAGAAGAAGTAATCATAAAACAAGCACAAGTAGTTGAATCCACTTTTTATACAATCAAAGAAGCACTAAAGGACCCCGGAGTTGCTAGGTTAGTATTTGGAGTGCCTGGATTATTATTAGTAATTATTGGTGGGTTATTCACCGCAGGATTTTTTTCACTACAATTGATTTCATTACTATTCGGAACTTATTTATTATTAAAAGGATTTGGAATTGAAGAAAAAATATTAGAATTTGTTGATGATTTAATTTCAAGCATCACTAACCAAAGAGCAAGTGGATTCCTTTACCTTGGGGCATTATTTGTTCCATTATTTGGAATATGGGCAGGTTACAATCAATACATGAGTTCAGAGTTCTTGGATATTGGAATGGATTTAGCATCGTCAATTAGAATTACTTATCCTTTTTTTATTCTTGCAGGAATAATGATTGGGGCTGGAAAAGCAATTGATTCGTTGCATTACAAAAGAGCTTATGATATTGGAAAATATATAGTGTGGATTTTATCAATAATATTAATTTGGGCAATTCTTGATGCAGGGACATTAGTGTTCTTAAGACAGGCTGACTTAGGGTGGTTCCTAACCAACTTAATGATTAGTTTTATTGTGTTAGTAGTAATAATAAGGATAGCAAAAGTATTTGATGTGAGGGATAGAGCAACTGCGTTACTAATTGGAACGAACGTAATTGATGACGAAGGAAACATTTTGGGGAAAGTAATTAAAGTAAATAGGGGAGAACAAACAATTACTTACAAAATTAAGAAAAAGAAAATTGAAAAACCAAGAAAAAATTTTCAACTTAAAAAAGGAAATTTAATATTACTACAAAATATACAATAAGAAAAGCAAAACAAAAAACAAAATTGTTCAAAAGAAAATTTTTTCTTTTACTTAACAACAACTACTTTTGAAAGTAATTCAAGTAAATTTCTTTTCCTAGCACTCTTAACAAAAGCAATTTCAAGTACTTCAGAAATGGTTGAAACTGGAGTAATTTTTATTTTAGAAAATTCTTCTTTTGATAAAACAATATCTTGCATATTCGCTTTTGGTACGAGAACTTCTTTGAAGCCCGCTTGGATTGCTGCAGAAATTTTTGAAGAAACTCCCCCAACTGGAAGAACATCTCCACGAACACTCAGAGAGCCAGTCATTGCTAAATTTTGTCTAATTGGAATACCCTCAATTGCAGAAATAACTGCAGTGGCAATTGAAACAGATGCAGAGTCACCCTCAACACCCTCATAAGTTTGTAAGAATTGTATGTGCATATCGCGTTTTGAATAATCATTCTCAGCAATTCTCTTAAAAATAGCTGAAACATTTTGAACAGCTTCCTTAGCTATTTCTCCTAATTTTCCGGTAGCAATTACTCGCCCTTCACTCTTATTAGCTGAAGGAGAAACTGCTGCTTCGATTGGAATTATACTTCCTGCACTACCATCGCCAAAAACTGCTAAACCATTGACTCTACCAACAGCAACTCCTTTATTCAAATAAACTTCATAATCTTTTTTGTGTTCAATTGCTTTGTCAACCATTTGCCTCTCAAGAGTCTTAGAAGAAATTTTTGCTTCATAAACATCTTGGCGTTCAACAAGCGGGTGTTGTTTTTCTCTAGCGATATCTCCTGCTGCTCTAACTAACCCTCCTAAATCGCGGAGCTTTAAAGTAAGTTTACCTTTTCTTTCTGCACGACGACGAGCCTCAAAAATAATTTCTTCAACAGCCTCAATAGTAAAGTGAGGAATTTTTTTGTCCTTCAACACTTCTTGTGCAACAAATTGAGCAACCCTTAACCTATTTTCATCAGTATCATCCATATCAGTATTCATATAAATTTCGTAACCATACCCCCGAATTCTTGAGCGGAGCGCGGGATGAACTTTTTCTAAATCAGTATAACTTCCTGCAGCAATTAAAACAAAATCACAAGGAACGGGAGTAGTCCTCGTCATTGCACCAGAAGAATTCTCGCTTTGCCCAGTAATAGCATATTTTTTTTCTTGCATCGCGGTTAGTAATTCTTGTTGAGA
>CAYLWD010000085.1:0-3313 GCA_964387305.1 uncultured archaeon | reverse complement strand
ATTTTTGTTTGAAAGCTTTTAACCAAAGCTATCCCACTATAGAAGTCATTAAATGCACAATTTTTTATTGCAACATTTACATCATTGTATACAATTATTCCAAAATTCCCCCCGTATTGTTTTGAATTAAATATTTTGTAACCATTACAATCAATAGTGACATCGGTTACATCTTGAATTCTAAAACACCCTTGTGAATCGGCGCTATTTAGGTCTTGTGATAAACTATACTCCTCCCCTTTTACCCAATGAAAGTCTTGAGCACATTCCTTCAAAATAAAGCCATCACCACAGTGCCTAAATTCCAAAGGCTTGTTCACATCGCTTCCACAATTACTTAATTCATTACAAGTGCGAGTTTGCTCTCCATTATCACAGCTTGACCACTCTGTGCAGGACCATTGTTCAGTGCAACTAGAGCAGGTGCCTTGCATACAAAGATATTTCGGCGGGCAGGTAATTACTTTGCTATTAACATATTCTGTATTGTATACACAAAAATATTTTTTGGACACTCTTGATTCCAAGCAATAATCACTTTTTTCAATTTGCTCTCCAGACCAAAACTCAACGCCTGTTGTAATTGATTTTCTAAAAACATTAAAATCTGGCACTGTTGCGCATGTTCCGTTTTCGCCAACCTGATTGCCGTATGAAGTATCAGCTACAAGAAGCTTCGGGTGGCTTGATGGACTTAGCCCAGCTTCAAATAAAGCATAATAATGAGTCGAATCACTTTCGCGCAAAGAAAGCTCTGGAAAAAATGCACTAAACGACGCCGCAAAAACTGATTTATCAGGCAAATAATAATTTACAATAACTTTATTGGAATCTTTGCCTTTTCCAGTTCCAAGAAAATTTACAAAACTGCCGTTAAAATCAATCCTGCCATTGCCAAGAAGCAAATAAGCATTTCCAATCATATCATCATACAAAAAGAAATAATTGAGCTTATTAAATTCAATAAAATCATAATCAACAACCATTGGGCTTATAGAAATCCCATTATTTCCAATAAAATTCATGTCAATTTTATTTGCATGTTGCTTAAAATCATCAGGATCATTATAACTACGCATGGAATAATAAATTTTTTTATCCTCAGAACTTAACAAAACCGAATATCTTCTATTCAATATATTGAAAGTTGAAATTTGATCATTATAAGTGGGACCAAGATCCACAACAAAAGGCAGATTTAATTCCAAAGATTTAATTATAAGCAATTCATTTTCAACATAAGGATTAAAGGTTGTATTTTGATAGTCAAAACAATTAGCGTCCACTGAACACTCACTGATGCCCTCCCCAACCACTTGCATGCAGGTGCTATTCTGGCATAATGAATGATATTTTAGTGAAGGCACAGGGCAATCGGAAGCACAGGTTTGGTAATTTTCATCAAGTTCACATTCTTCGTTTCCACATTGGTTTATATCCACCCCGCAATCTTTGGGACAATAATATGGTGAACCTGGAAGGTTTTCTCCAATTTCACATATGGGTGGATCGCCACCACAAATTGGTTTTTGGGTAGTACACCCAAAAAGAAAAATTAAAAATAATAAAATAACTGAAACTACAAAAATATTCACTTTCATAAAAACTGTCTCCAAAAAATGAATCGAATAATTACAATAAATACAAGTTGTATTTAAAACCTCTGAACCCAAAAGGTTTTAAGGAAAAAAGAACTAATAGAAACTATGCTCGCAAATGTAATAATCCAATTTAGCCAATTATTATTTCCAATATTAGACTTTGCTGATGGAATAAATTTTCCTGTTGATGGGAACACAATAAGTGCAGGGACAAATGTGGTTACTGATACGAATGGAATACTCGGAGCATTCATTAACCTTAACGAACCATTCAATATTTTTTTACTCATCGGTGCAATACTTTTGATTGTAATAACAATTGCAATCGCAATGTTTCTAAAAAAAATTGTGATAAATGCAATTCTCGGCGGAATCGCTTTCATACTAGCATATGTTGTGTTTGGAATACAGTTACCATTAATTCCGGGAATAATTATTTCTTTACTATTCGGCCCAGCTGGTGTGGGGGTAATGCTTTTACTAAAATTCTTTGGAATACTTTAAGCATGAATTTTTGATTACTTTGACGGTGAAAAAAAATGGATATGAATGATAGCACTAAACTCAAAGTTGTTCGGGAACAACTAATTGAGCACGCAAAGCAACACGCGCTTTACAAAAATGTGTTAGAAACGAAGGGAAACATTGTTTTCGGACGCGGTTCTGATAGTGCAAAAATTCTTTTCATTGGAGAAGCCCCTGGCTTTTCAGAGAACACTCAAGGAAAACCTTTTGTGGGGAGAAGTGGAAAAGTGCTTGACTTGTGGGTAAAAGAATTAGGGTTAAGCCAAGAAGATTATGGGGTAATGAACGTTGTTCCAATAATTCCTTTAAATAATGAAGGAAAAATTAGGCCCCCAACCGAAGAAGAAATCGCTTACTTTTTGCCTTACACAAAAAAAATGATTCAAGCAATTAATCCAAAAGTAATTGTGTTACTAGGAAAAAGTGCTTTAAGTGTTTTTGATAAAAACATGCGAGTGGGTGAATCAAAAAGATACGAGGGAACAAAAATATTTTTCATTTATCACCCAGCGTATTACTTGAGGAACGGAAAAAACGGTGTAGAAGATTTAGTTAATTTAAAAAAACTCTTGGAAGAATTTGATTCAATAGAGAGTGGCTCAATAAAACAAAAAAGTTTGAGCGAATTTTGAAATTGTATTTTGAAATAAAAAAAGTATAAAAAATATTTTTATCTAACGTAAGTCAAGCCTTGTCCTTGTTGTTTATGCACTTCGTGTTCTACAGCCTCTAATTGTCCAGTAAGTTCTTTGAATGCTTTCTCAATATTCTTTGCTTCTTTCTCAATGCTAGCCATATTTACTTTGAAATCATATTTTTTTGAAAGCAATTCAATAATTGATTTAGCACTACCATGGTCACCATAAATTAATTGAGCATTAGTTTCACCCATTAAACAAGCCCCCTTAATTCTGTGCAATGCCCCTATACCAATCATTAAACCGGCCGCTCCAGAAATAAGCCCCTCTTTTTTATCCTCTGTTGCCCCCGCTTTAACCCAATCTTGAACAAGTGAATCATCTGTTCCAGCAACAATTACACGGGGTTTATTATTGCTCAAACGAGTATTTCCTACATTCAAACCAGCAAGAGTAACAATTTCCACAACCCCGACCCCTTTAAAGAAATTTACTAGTGTTTCAGCAAACTCGTAATGTTCGTGATTAGAACCAACGTGAATATCAAGT
>CAYLWD010000084.1:0-3327 GCA_964387305.1 uncultured archaeon | reverse complement strand
ATAACTATTGCAGAATTGTTTCCAAAAAAGAATATTACTATTAGTGCTGATGCGAAGAAAAGCAAGGCGCCCTCTCCAGGTATTCTTTTTTCGTGTTCTCTTTGTACGTGCTCAACAATAGCGTGAAGAAAAAAAAGTTTGATGTTGCTTTTGATTAATATTGATGCAATTAAGCCCAATACAAATAATGCGCTTATAATCAAAAAACTTTTTTCTGTTCCAAGAATTATTATTAATACAATAAAAAATATTCCAAAAAGCAAGTGGAAAAATTTTCGTTTTAATTCTTTCTTCAACCAAATCACCTTTAACAAAATCAAATCATTTCTTCTTAACCAAAATTAAATAATGGTTTTTCTCGAATGGTTCTAAGTCAATTATTTGAATTACTTCAAAGTCTTTGTCAAGCTTTTTCTTTTCTTCTTCGAGAACCTTTTCGGGGCTCTTTTCTTGCGAAACGCTCCTTGTTTTTAGTGCAAGTGCCCCTAGTGAACCTTTTTTTAAGAATTTTGAGTTCGCACAAAATATTTCTGCTTGGTTTCTTTGGGAAATATCTTGGAAGAGTGCATCAACTTTTTCTTCAATTATTTCTTCATAGTTTTTTGTTTGTTCTGCATTAGCTAATATGGGCATAATGTTTTCTCGTTGTTCAGCTAACTCCAAGAATTTTTGCATTGCACTCTCAGATAAATCTACTCCATAAATTATTCCTTCTTTTCCAACAATATCCGAAACGTGACTAACTGTTGTTCCCTCCGCGCTACCCAAATAGAGGACGCTTGCTCCGCTAGAAAAAATGCTTTTCTTTAACCCATTTTTTATTCCCGCACCGTACTTTGAACGATAAGGATTCCACTCGCGGTACTCTTCTTTTCCTTCACGAAATAAATTCTCCCCATAAACGCGTTTTCCAGGAACAATGCTTTTAGTGTAAATGTTTTTGCCGTTAGCATAAACCCCGTCAAATAATTGCTTCATAAGAAGCAATAGCACTGAATTGGTTTTAAGGTTTTGGGTGCGATTAGAAAATTAATTTAAAATGGGGCTAATTAACTGAGGGGATTGTATCCTTGTTTTAGTAATAATTCAACTGGCAAAAATAATGGTTTTGGAAGGTTGTTCCAATCGAACCAACTCCATTCAGCAATTTTTTCTGGTTCCATTACTTTTGGTTCTCCAGAAAACTCGGTTGCAATAAAGAATATTGTTATTGTGTGTTTTTTTTCGTTCTCAAAAATATTGTTTGTTATTCCAACAAATTTTGGATTCTCTATTTTTATTCCAACTTCTTCAAGAGTTTCGCGTTTTGCGCAATCTTCTATTGCTTCGCCAAGTTCTATTTTTCCTCCGGGAGGGCTCCAAGTTCCAAATCCGTGCTTAGAAAGTCTTTTTCCTAAAAGGACTTTTCCGTTTTTGAAAATTAGTACTCCTGCTGCGGGAATTGGGTATTTTACTGAACTCATAATAATAATCTCTTTTGCGTTTCATTTTCCTCTAACGTTATTCATTCCATTCAAACCAATTTTTTTGAGTTCTTCTAAAAGGAATTCTCCAAACCTTGTGAGTCTTACTACATCTTCGTGCCCTAATAGTATCGCGTTTCCCCTAAAGTTTTGTACACCAACACTAACTGAATTTACTTTGGTTTTTCTTTCAACTGATTCTATTCTAAGAAAACCTAAACTCTTGAATCTTTCAATAAATTGGGCTCTTTCAATCTCTGAAGCCTCGTGAGTAGGTGTTGAAGAGGAACTTGCTTTTATTTCAACCCCGGTTTTTATTTTGTTGCCCAGTCTTATAAATACAGTTATTTCTTTCGGAACTTGGTGTCCTGCTTTTATTTGAACCTTTAATGCCTTAACGTATCTGCGAATAAAATTAAAGCCAACTAATTGTTTCTTCTTTATTTGTCTTTGTAAAGCTTCAGGAACAATATCTCTTATTCTAGTATTTTTTCTAGCAAGGGTTTCTTCCATTCTAGAAATTCTTTGATGATCAGTTATAAGATTGGGTAGTATTGTTTCCCAATTTTTTGTCGCGATTTGTTCTGGCCTTTTTGAGGGCATTAATCGTGCACGCAGTCGTCTCACCTGATTTTTGTTTACTTGAATTCTTTTTTTAACACATCTAATTCTTTTTGAGTATCTACACTTAATTTTCCTGTGAAGAAATCTCTTCGCGCAGCAATGCAAAGTTTTCCTGCGAGTGTCCTAGCTGCTTTTCCTCTTTTCTCTCTTTGCAAACTTTGTATTAATGGGTGATTGAATAAGTGTCCGTGTTTTGGTGGCTTTGTTTTTCTTTTGTTCTTCAAGTGATTGAATAATGCTTTCTCTGCTCCAAGTAATTGCATTGTTGAACCAGGAATTAGTGCAAGTTTTTTCTTTGAGCCAGCGGTTGAAAGCATTTTTGCTCCAATAATTGGTGTTGCGAGTAAAGTAAAGTTAGGCATTTCTAGGTTCATTTCTTTTTCAATGAATTCTTGTAAGTGTTTTCTCTCTTCTTTTAGTGCGTCAGCATTTTTTCCTAATTCGTTGAATTCTTTTTCAGCACTTTGTTCTGGACTCTTCCTTTTCCAATCCGCTTGTGCTTCGCTCAATAAATTGAATGATAAATCCAAGTCTTGTAATAGATTAATCGCTTTTATTATGTGAACTTCTTTGCCAGCATATTTTTCTTCAATCTTTTTTTGTGCTTTCCTCATTAATTGTTTTCTTAAAATTTCTCTTCTATCCATAAAAACCAACTCAAAAAACTATTCTAATTTTTCTCTCAACAATTTTCCAATTTCCTTTATTTTTACTCTATCTTGTTTTAATGAATCCCTTTCTCTTACAGTAACGCTGTTGTCCTTCAAAGAATCATGGTCGATTGTAATACAAAAAGGAACTCCAATTGCATCTAGCCTAGAATATCTCTTACCAATGCTTCCTGCTTCATCATAATATGTTCTTAGTCCTTTTAATTCTGCTAGAACTTCTTTTGCTTTTTCTGGTAACCCGTCTTTTTTTAGTAAAGGGAATACTCCTACTTGGATTGGAGCCATTTTTGCGGGTAGTGAGAGAACAGTTCTTTGTGTGTCTCCTTCTCTTCTAAAAAAAGCAATGTCAAGTAAAGCATAAAAGGGCCTGTCAATTCCGAAAGCAATTTCTATTACGTGTGGAGTAATCACTTTTCCTTCTTCTGTCCTTACAGTTAAATCTTGTTTAGAGAATTTTGAGTGTTGAGTTAAATCATAAGTTGTTCTGTCATGTATTCCACAGCACTCAGTCCAGCCAAATGAATTTAATTCTATTTCTAAATCCCATGCGTCATCAGCGTAAAAAGCTT
>CAYLWD010000083.1:0-3350 GCA_964387305.1 uncultured archaeon | reverse complement strand
ACTAACAAAAAGAACACCCTTTTAAACAAGAAAGCCCCCCCATATGTTCAGTTGGAATTATAGGAGTTGGTGTGAATGAAAAAGTTTGTAGGAATATTTTTGTTAGCAATGGTGCTAGCGTTAATGGTACCCGTAATGGTTTTTGCTGTTGACGGAAACAGTTCTACCGGTATTGACGGAAACAGTTCTACCATACTTGACCAAAATAATTCCAATGAAGATTGTTTTTGTACAACGGAATGGATGCCGGTTTGCGGAACCGATGGAAAAACTTATTCTAATAGATGTCATGCCACATGTGCTGGAGTAGAAGTAAAGAGCGAAGGTGGTTGCCTTCTTTGTGCTAAGGAAGGAGAAAAATATTCTTGGGTTGATAAAGAATACCCTACAAAGTGCTGTTCAGGTTTAACTGAATGGGCATCAGGACTCGATACCAGAAAAGTAGAGAATGGAAAATGCGTTGAAACCGGTTTGGTTTCAGGAGCCCCTTACGGAACTTGTATTAATTGCGGAGATGGGATTTGCGGAGAACTAGAAACTATTTGTAATTGCCCAAATGATTGTGGAGGCACTTCTATCGCTGAAAGAATCGCATTTATTGGAGAAAAATTCAAACTCGATGCTGGAAAAAACATTTTTATTATTGGGCGCTCATCAGAAGGAAAAGATATTAGAGTAATGCAAATTGATTTCGAGGCGCTTGCTATTCCAGAGTGTGGACAAAATGTTAATCCGGATAGCAATAGTAATAATGACAATGATACGGAAAAGTGCATTGGAGGAAAATCAGCAGCGTACCTCTTAGTTAGTATTATACCTAATTGTCCAGAAGGCGAGAGTTGTACAACTCAAAGTCCAAGAGAGTTTATTATAACTGAAGGAACAAGAGAAAAAGTTGATGAGGGTTACACTATAGGCTTTTTGGGAATTAGTGGAAACACCGGAACATTTGTTGTTAATGGTGGAGAAACAACTCCAGGCATTGAATATATTAGAGCAAAACTTAATGAAGCATTCAAAATAACACCAAAACAGGTTGCAAGGCTTAGCGATGCACCCGTTAAAATAAGAATGGGTGAAATCACAACTGCTTGTGCGGTTAATGGGGGATGTAGTTACAAAGCATCAATGATTGTTAGTATAGCAGATATTGAAATAGTAGATCAGCCCCAGAAAATACCTACTAACCCTGAAGAAATAACTACTAGCAATGTTCAACCCGACAATTACACTGCAAGTACAACAAACACTAATCCAATTAGTGCAGCATTCGGAGCAATCCTAAATTTTGCAAGTGGCGGAACAGGAAATACTACTCAACAAACAGAACAAGGCACAGTAAAATACGGTACTACCGAAGCAGCAGGGTATGGCACAGTAAAATACATTCCTACAGAAGCATATATTACTGGAGAAAAGTATACTGGTAATTTGGACTGCGGTTATTCTAATCGGACTGGGGGCAGGTCAAAGAAAGAAATTATTGGTGAAGCAGGATTTGACCCAGAAAAAGCAACTCAAATTGATGTAATTTATATGAATTGCTCTACTGGAGAAGGCGGAAGTTATGTCGCTCCTTGTCCTGAAGGCGAAAGTTACGATGTTTGTGTAAAAAGCGATAATGATGGAAAAGGAAATTACGTAGTTCTTGGAGTTAATTTACAAGAAGGTTATACTTACCAAGAAAAAGTAAGAACACAATCAACTATTATTGGAAGAAACGTTCCTGTAGAAATAATCTCAGACAAAGTTGAGAAAGCAATAACTACTCCGTTGTATGAGCAAGAAATAAATTTGGGAAGCGGAGAAAGCAAAGAAGTTGGAAATTTTATTATAACTGCAAAAGAAGTTGATTCAGAAAGAGCAGTGCTGGTAGTTTCAAAGAAAATAAATGATAAAAGTATTACAATGAAAATTTATTCAGGATGGAATTTGTTTTCATTACCAGGAGAATTAGAAGTAATAAAATCAAATTGTGATTCAACCGAATTCAGATTGTTTGAGTACAATAAAGAAACTGGAGAATACAGTGCGGTAAAAGAGCCAAAAGCAGGAAAAGCGTATTGGTTAAATAACAAAGGAATTTCGTGTGCAATTAGTGCTAACATAAAAAGTCCAGCAAGCATGAAGGGAATAAAAATTACTCCAAAGTGGAACTTTGTTGCAATTACTCCTGACATGATTGGAACAAAAATAAGATTAATTACAGAAGAATGCAAACCAAAGGCCGCGTACTTCTTTAACACCGAATCCAAGAATTGGCAAAACGCTTTTGATAAAACTTTAAGTATAGGGGATTTAGGAAAAGCATTTGTTTTGTACGCAACACAAGAATGTACACTTGGAAGCAAGGATGGAATACCCGCGTTGCCGGATATAGATAGTAGTAGTAATACGGAGGGAGAATAAATGGTTGGAAGATTCGCAACAAAAGAAGAAATGCAAAAAGTTCAGGAACCAATAATGACAGAAAAAAAATTGGTTCCGATTAAGGACGACAAGTTATTAGTAATTGGCGGAGTTATTGTAATAGTAATTGTTCTAGCAGTAATAGTTGGAATAATGTTAATGAATGGAACAACTGTGGGGGTAATGACTGCAGAGTGTGGAGATAATGCTTGTAATGGAACCGAAACAGAAACAAGTTGCCCAATTGATTGTTCAGTAGCAGACGAAATACCTTTGCCTAGTGGTGGAGAAAACGATGTAGTTCCAAACTTTCCTGCCTAAAAAAAGATTTGTCGCGTAATACAAATCACTTAAAAAATAAGTGGACTCTTAACTATAGTTATGCGAAAGAATACTTATTTTCCAGAAGAATACAAAACAAAATACTCCCAAATTCTTGGACAAGAATGGGGCTCCTTTTTTGAAACAATAAAAAGAAAACAACCCAAGAGTTTTTGGGTAAACACAAATAAAGCAAATGTTGAAACTATTAGAAATTCTCTTAAAGAAAAACAAATTGCTTTCGAACCCCATGAATTTAGCCACCAAGCATTCAAAATAGAAATGGAGAAACCCGGTGATTTAGAAGAATTCAAGGAAGGAAAAATTTCGTTACAAGAAAAAGCATCAATGCTACCCATTGTTGCCCTTGCGCCCAAGAAAACCGATTATGTGCTGGATGCATGCGCTGCACCGGGCGGAAAAACAATTCAATTAAGCAATTATGCTGGGAAAGTGCTCGCAACGGATGTAAATACTAAACGAATAAAGGCATTGCTTCACAACAAAACAAAATACAAACTAGAGGATGTTAAAATAAAACGAACTGATTTTAGGAACCTACTAAATGTTGAAGAAAAGTTTGACAAAATATTATTGGATGCCCCTTGTTCAAGCGAAGG
>CAYLWD010000082.1:0-3404 GCA_964387305.1 uncultured archaeon | reverse complement strand
GATGCTTTGCCCCGGAGTTAGCCCCAATTTTTTGCGGGCATCCTGCAAATTTCTTAACAATTCACTAAGTTCCCATTCTTCACGGAGAATAGGACTAGCTACAATACTAATTCCAACAACCCCTTTACCAAAATCTTTTGAAACAAAACCTTTCGCAGGAATTTCTCCTTGAACTAAATTATCCACGTTACACATTTTTTTCAAAACATTCTCCATTCGAGAAACTTTTTGTTCAGATTTTAATACAACAGAATCAAGTTTCCATCTTAACCTTAATTTTTGTTCAACACGAAGAGCAAGAACATTTTGTACTACAATTCCAATAAAACTAAATTCTTTTTCTAGTTCCTCATCACGCAAGCCCAAAACTTTTTTGAAATCAATTAAATGAATACTTTCTTTTCCACCAAATTCTCTATAAAAGTACTCTGAAGCGTGTGGACAAATTGGTGCAAACAATCTAAGCAAAACATCGATTGTGTAACCAACTGTTTCCTCTACTTGTTTTTGACTCTCAGTACCAATTCGTTCTCTTATTAATTTCAAATAGGTTCGAGAAAAATCAACGTCAACAAATTCTTGGATTAGGGTTACTGCTTTAAAGAACTCATAATTATTATATGAACTCAAAACTTCGTCGCTCAAGAATTGTAACCTACTAAGAATCCATTTATCTTCTTCGAATAGTTTTTTCTTTGCTAGCACATCTGCATTTATATTAGAACCCAAATCAACATTCAAATAAAGTTTTGCATAATTCAAAGAGTTTGTTAGAGTATTAAAAAACTTTGAGCCCTCACCAACTCCTTTAACATCAAATTTGAAATCAGTTCCTCGACTCTGTGAAAGTAAATATAATCTCAAATAATCTCTATTGTATTGTTCAATCATTTCGTGCGGAGTAATTGCATTACCTTTACTTTTACTCATTTTTTGGTGCCCCAAATCACGAACCATTCCGTGAACAGAAACTGCTTTGAAAGGCATTTTGTCGAAACAAATTGTTGAAAGAATTGTTTGAGAATTCCACCAACCACGAACTTGTTCAGTCATTTCAATATTCAAATCAGCTGGCCAAAATTCTTTGAATAGTTTTTCTTCTTGAGGGAAACCCAAATTAGCCCAACTTGAAACACCAGAATCAAACCAAACATCAAGAACTTCTGGCACACGAGTCATTTCTTTTTTGCATTTAGAACATTTTATTTTCACTTCATCAATGAATGGTTTGTGTAATTCAATTTCTTTTTTCAATCCAGCCTCACGTTTCAACTCTTCAATAGAACCAATAACTTTTTTTTCTTCACACTCACAAACCCAAATTGGTAAAGGAGTTCCCCAATATCTTTGTCGAGAAACTGGCCAATCACTTAAATTTTCTAACCAATTCTTCATTCTATCATTCATCCACTCAGGAACCCATTTCACTTCTTCATTATTCTTCAACATTTTTTCTCTAATCTCAGAAACTCGCAAAAACCATTGTGGAGTAGAAATCATTAGTAAGTGAGAATCACATCTCCAACACAAAGGATAATCGTGTGAATAATCGTGCTTGTAAGGAACCAAATTTTTTTCTTCTAACTCAACAATAATATCTTTGTTAGCGGCATTTGCTTTTTTTCCAGCATAAAGTTTTACTTCACTAGTAAAAGTTCCATCAATATTTACTGGACTAATTATTGGCAAACCTGCTTTTGTCCCCGCATCATAATCTTCTTTACCGTGTCCAGGCGCAGTGTGCACTAAACCGGAACCGTCACTCAAATTAACGTAACGGTCACTAAGAATTACTCTGTGAGCATTATTTTTTTCTTCAGTAGAAACAACTCCCTCGTACAACGGCTTATACTTTAGTCCCTCAAGTTCTGAACCCTTCACAACTTTATCAATTTTGTAACCAATTTCAAAAGTATTCATTAATTCTTCAACTTTTTCTTTAGCAAGAACCCATTTTTCTCCATTATTCAAAGTAATAAAAGCGTATTCATAATTTGGATGAACCATTACACCAGTATTAGCTGGTAAAGTCCAAGGAGTAGTTGTCCAAACCA
This sequence comes from uncultured archaeon, assembly GCA_964387305.1. GTDB lineage: Archaea > Iainarchaeota > Iainarchaeia > Iainarchaeales > JAAZKV01 > CAYLWD01. The sequence goes on along the minus strand of CAYLWD010000082.1, from coordinate 1,350 downwards.
ACAAAAAAGTTTTTGGTTTATCAATTAATTCTAATTTAACAAAAATTGCTTTATCAGTAACTTTTTTGTATTCAATTTCATTGAACGCAACCGCTGTAGCGCAATGCGGACAAACATGAACAGGATATTTTCCAAGGTAAAGCAAACCTTTCTCATCAGCCTTTTTGAAAGAATACCAAATTGCTTCGATGTATTCATTTTTCAAAGTGAGGTAAGGGTCTGAATAGTCCATCCAATCCCCAAGTTCATTGAATTCTTTTCCCATCGTGTCAATAAATTCAGTTGCAAACTTTTTGCACTCTTTAACAAAATTTTCTATCCCAAAATCTTCAATATCTTTTTTTGTTTTAAACCCAAGTTTTTTTTCAACCTTGTTTTCAATCGGCAAACCATGAGTGTCAAAACCTGGACGATCAAAAATCTTTTTTCCCTGCATTCTTTGACTTCTAATAGCACAGTCCTTCATTATTTTGTTCAAGCCAGTGCCCATATGGATATGTCCAGTAGCGTAAGGTGGACCGTCCATGAAATAAAATTTTTCTTTTCCTTTAGAAGATTTTGTTCTAACCTTTTGAACAATCTTTTCTTTGTCCCAATATTCGCGCACGCGTTCCTCTTCTTCTTTCGAAAAAGGTTTTATTGTTTCAACCATACTAAATCAATTCACTAAATTTAATTTCCAAAAATATTTTTAAATTAAAAATTTGGGCACTGGCGGATTCGAACCGCCGACCTTTAGTGTATAAGACTAATGCTCTAACCAGCTGAGCTAAGCGCCCTTTCCCACCTCTTTGAAACATTTTTCTGTATCAGAACTAAAGATTTGATGAAAAGAATGTTTATAAAAATGACTAAAATAAAAAAAGTTTAAATTATGCGTGAATGGAGAACATTCTGAGTATGGCTGGATCCCTTCTTTGCATAAAAAACTCTTTCTCCATTTCCCTTATAAAAGTAGCGCTTTTGGATTTATTTCTTTTTTTCTGACGCTTTAAGATCTTTAACAATTGTTTTTGCTTCATCCTTTAGAGCATACCCAAAACTTATTCCAATTGCAAGGCTCGCCGCTACAACAAATCCACCAAATGCTATTAAAAATGCCCATTCAAGTAATTGTGTAGGGAGTCCTATCACCCTAATTCCCATCACAACTGCAATATAAACCACCATTAATTCAATTAAAAGACCAATTATTCTTCTTAAAGAATGACCTGATGCTTCAATTGCATTTCGAGCATATCTCCCAATAACAAGTCCTGCAATTACAACTCCAACTGCAATTATTACAAGTATTGCATATTGAATCCATATTCCAAGCATTTCATTTAAAGTTATTAAATTTACAAGTTC
>CAYLWD010000081.1:0-3415 GCA_964387305.1 uncultured archaeon | reverse complement strand
TTGGATTGGGTACAACAATTTGCTTTAGATTATATAAACAATATTTTCAATAATCTACGGAATATTTGTATTTATGGGGTATTCAATTTTGTTACTCGAATTTTATTTTGAGAGCGGAAAAAGATTGCCTTTCTAGTTCCTGATTATTATGCAAAAAATAAAAAACAAAATATTGCTTGACGTAAAACCCTTGAAAAAGAAAAGGGATTACACAGAGGGTTCAATTCTAAAAGCCCTAATTTTTCTTTCATTACCAATTGTTTTAGCAAATATTCTTCAAACAATTTACCAACTCACTGATACTTTTTGGGTTGGAAGGTTAGGGGCAGATGCTGTTGCGGCAGTTTCAATTAGTTTTCCAATTATTTTTTTGTTAGTATCTTTTGCGGGGGGATTAGCAATTGCAGGTTCTGTTCTGGTTGCACAATATTATGGTAAAAAAGATTATGAAAAAGTTGATTATGTTTCAATGCAAACAATAATTGTTGTTGGAGTATTTTCAATATTGCTTTCAGCAATTGGTTTGCTTTCTTCAGAACATATTTTGCGTTTATTGGGGGCTGAAGAAAAAATAGTTGGAATGGCTACTGCTTATTTGGGAATAACTTTTGTTGGATTGTTTTTTGTTTTCCTTTACATGATTTTCCAAGCAATTTTGCGCGGAATTGGTGAAGTAAAAATTCCTTTGTTGGTAGTACTTGGAACGGTTTTACTGAATTTTGTTCTTGACCCAATATTTATTTTTGGTTTCAATTTTTCTGGAGTTCAGTACATTGCCCCTCTTGGGGTTTCGGGTGCTGCAATTGCAACAATAATTTGTCAAGGGTTAGCAGGAATTTTGGGATTATTAATTCTAATTAGGGGCAAGCGCGGAATTAAGCTTCACTTCCATCACTTCAAACTTGATTTTGTTCTTGCAAAAAAGATTTTTTTGATTGGTATTCCTTCTTCAATAGAACAAATGGTACGTTCACTTGGAATGCTTTTAATGATTTTTTTTGTAACTAGTTTTGGTACACTTATTTTAGCTTCTTATGGACTTGGAACAAGAATATTAGCTCTAATAATTATTCCTGCGCTAGGATTTTCAATGGCTTCTACTACATTGGTTGCTCAAAATATTGGTGCATCAAAAATGTCTCGTGCGGAACAAACTGCGAAAGTTAGTGTGATAATTTCTTTTATAGTACTTACACTTATTGGAGTAGTAATGTTCTTTTTTGCTAGAGACTTATCATTATTATTTGTTCCAGAAGATTTGGCTTTAGTGACTGAAGCAACTTTTTTTCTTCAAGTAATTTCTTTTTCTTTTGGTTTAATTGGAGTCCAAATGGTTTTGAATGGAGTTTTTCGTGGAGCGGGGGATACTGTTACTCCAATGAATCTCTCTATTTTGTCATTGATTTTATTAATTGGCTTAGCTTATCTCTTCGCTTTCGTTCTTGATTTTGGTTATAATGGGATATGGTTTGCTTATCCTGTTTCAAGTCTTTTAACAACGATTATCGCAATTTTTATTTACTTGAAAGGGGATTGGAAAAAAATTAAATTGATTCACGAGCATTCGAGTAAAGAAAATTTTGGAAAGGGTTCTTCCGGAAAAAATTCTAAATTATATAATGCTGCTTGAATGTTTTACTTAACAGCCATTAGAAAAGTATTTATTCTACAAACCCCTATCTACAAGACAATAAAGCAAATAAATTGGGTGATTTTGTGTTAATTGAGTTTTTAATAATTTTAATTTGTATCATTTTAATTTTTTGGTTGTTCGGACACGGAATGAAAATAAAAGAGTTAGAGGAATACGAATTACATAGAGCTTTCAAGAAAAGGTAAGCCCTTTTACAAATTGCACGCTTGCTTCATTTGGTTGCAATATTTTTTAAAGTAGTTACTCCTTAATTCTGCAATGCCTAAAAAGATTCTCTTTATTCATCTCGAGAAAAAACAAAAATATGGTAGCCATTACATAAATGAATTAATAATCCAAAAATTGAGAAAAAATAAATTCAATGTGGATACTATTTATCCTGAAGAGAGTTTAGAATATTTTTCCAATTCATTATCAGGAATAAAAAACATTTTATTTTTTTACTCAATGATTCTTAATAGAAAAAAAACTAATAAATATGATTTAATTCAAGGGACTACTTATACAACATTGCCTTTTCTTGGGACTAGCGTTCCAATAATTTCTCATTTTGGTTCTACTACCTATGGTTTTTTGAAGAAAGTTCCTTCTGCAAAAAAACTTGTTGTTGAAGATGATTCTCTTTCAGATATTTTTTTGGATCTTAAACGGATGCTTGTAATAAATGGAGGAAGTTCTTCACTAAAGGCACTTAATGATATACACAAAATAGAAATTCATGTGGCCAAACAAAGCGATGCTGTAATTGCAACTTCCGAAAAAGTTAAACTTGAGCTTATTGCTAATCGTGTTCCTGAATCAAAAGTGCATGTAATTTATAATAGCATAGAGGATTATTGGTTCAAATACAAGGGTAAAAAGAAAGCCAAGAATATTGCTAACCTAATTTATATTGGTAGAATGGGAGATGATTCTTTTACAGTAAGATTGAAGGGAATAAATCGTCTTTATTATGTTCTAAAAAAGTTTTCTTCTTTGGATAAACGAATATTTGGAATGTGTCGCAAAGTTAGCGGGTACACTAATTTTTTTGAAAAAATTCCTAAAACAGAAATAAATTTAAGTGTAGAAAAAAAACGTATTCCCAAAATGTTGGAAAAATCTTTTGGAGACATTTATATTAATACAGGTAGATATGAGGGTTTTTGTTTGAGTCTTGTTGAAGCAATGTCCCAAGGGCTTGTGCCAATTACTTTTTCAATAGGAGTTGCTCCAGAAATTATAGTTAATGGAAAAAATGGTTACGTTGTTCATAATTTAAGTGAAATGGTGGCCAAAATAAATTACTTAAAAAATAATAAGAAAAAAAGACAAGAGATGGCTTTGGAAGCAATGAACGCTTCTCGTGAATTCACTTCTGATAAGATGATTACAAAATTCATTAAATTATACAAAGAAGTTTTTGCAAAAAAAAAGAATAAAAAGAAAGCAATTCGATTTGCGAGCTAATTTTTTATTTTTTTATAATCTATTCCCTTTAAAAATCTAAAATACTTATATTGTGAGGAAATTGGAGGAATGATATGGTAGTAAAGAATATTAAGGCTAGAGAGGTTCTAGATTCGCGAGGAAATCCTACTATTGAGTGTGACGTGGTTACTGAAAAAGGTTTGTTCCGAGCAATGGTTCCTTCTGGTGCAAGTACTGGTAGTTATGAGGCTCTTGAATTACGCGATGGTGCAAAAACTCGGTACCATGGGAAAGGTGTTCATAAAGCAGTTGCTAATGTGAATAATGTTATTGGAAAGCATATTATTGGTT
>CAYLWD010000080.1:0-3424 GCA_964387305.1 uncultured archaeon | reverse complement strand
CATAATGTTCTTCATTTTTTTGATTATAAAGCAAAAAATAAGGGTTTGTCAAAAAGTGAATTAGACCAAATGAATGATGCGCTCAAAAAGTTGAACGAAATTAGTTTTATTAGAGCAGAATAATGTTGGAGGTTTTGTTTATGGTTCGTGAGGTTGCTAGTCCACTTTTGAATAAAGAGTTTTTTAGTGTTTTTAAGTTGGTTGTGGATCTTGAGAGAACTAAGGACAGTAGAGGGGGTTACATTAATTTGGATCCGTTGTATTCAAAGTATGGTGGAATGGCGGGAAACTTTTTTTTAAGAGAACTAGAAAAGACTGGTGTAATTAAAATTAATTGGGGCGAGGCTAGTAATTGGGTTTTTGAATGGGATTTTAATGCACCTGCTTTTATTCACTGGTTTAACAAGAATTATTTAAAAAACTTAAACGAAGCATTGAGTAGTAGTAATTCGAGGGATAGTAATTTAGAGTTAATTGAGTGTGTTAAAGTTTTTCTTGAAACTAGAATGTTTAAAACCTATTTTTTTGAAAAAATTTATTATAATCTTGATGATTATAATTGTTTTTATGACTTGTTTGATATTCCACAAGATTTGTTAATTGATTTTCAGTTAAATGAAAAAAAACCGGTTAAGGATCTAAAAGACTTTGAAAAGTTTGTTAATGCTTCTAAATTAATGAAAGCGAGTGGAGTTCATAGTAGTCAAAAATCCATTCAATTTAATGTAAACGCTTACTTTTTTGAAGATGCTAATGAAAAAAGTTTGTTGGATTTAATAAAAAAAGAGTTCGAAGAAGACTTGGACATGCTTTCTTTACAAAAAATCTTAACAGGCTCAAAAGAAATTGGTTTTGATAAAAAGAAAACAATAGAATTACTTGAAGAGCTTGAAAGAAAGGGCGAGATCTACAAGCCCAAACTAAAATTTTACAAACCCTTTAAACACCCTCCAAAGGAGTGGTTCAAATGAATAAAGTTGGAAAAAAAGTTCTTTTGAAAGCAATAATACTACACTTTGTTGTGATTTTGGTTTTATTCAACACAAGTTGGTCGTTTCTTTCAACCATATTTAATAATTTAGGCGCAATAAGTTTTTTTGGAATAAATCTAAGCGCATTCTTGCTAGTTTTGTGTGTGATAATTAGTTACGGGTTTAATGATTTAATTTTAAAAATAGTTAAGTGAAATTGGTGGTTGTTGGTCATGGTTGAATCAAAGCAAGGTAATAGTAAAGCATTAGAATTGTACGAGTCACACTCTGCAGGTGCAACGATTAGCACTAAAATGAAGAAACTTGTTTTCAGTGTTCTAGCAGATTTTCCAGAAAAGGACCAAAATTATATTAACAAGAATTGTTGGTTCATTAGCAATCACTCGGGTTATCCAATTGCACGCACAATTACTTTAAACGCAAAAAAGCGTAACATTATTTTTTTGAATGAAAAAAAGGTTTTTAGTAAACCCTTGAAAGTACAGAAAGAGATTGTTAAGAGAGAATTGAATTATTTGGTTAAGTAATTATAATTAACTAAATTTAATTTACTTAAAATTCTCATCAACCTGTGCCTGCACTTCTCACAAAAACCCTAATTTTTTGGATTTAAAGATAGATTGTGGGCAATAATTTAGTTCAAAAGTCCAATTAATTGATTCGTTATGTTTGTGCATTCATCTATTTTGGCTTGCATTTGTCCTTTGTATTCTGACGATTCAGGAGTAACTGAGATTTTGCCAGCTATGTTCTCGTTCCAATATATTCTCATTGCTTCTGCTTGTGGACAAATTGTCAAGTAATTGGTTCTCAACTCTGAAAATTTTTTAAATTCAGAAGGATTTCCAAAACAAAAAGTTCCATAAGAATAATACAAAATATTTTTTGGTTCATCAGAATTTGATTCTTGCCCCCAAACCAAGTAACCTCCTGTTGTTTCCACTGCAATATATGTAAAAGGTTCTATTTCAGCAACAACCCAAGCGTGATTCATTTTATTAAGAAATGAATCAAAGTCTTGATTTATTAAGTATTGGCTAATATCAGTGTCAATATTTCCGGCACAAATTTCTGCGTTTATGCCTTGAGTTTTAATTAAATTCCAAACATCAATTGCCATATCAGAACAAACAAAAAAATCGCTTTTACTATATGTGTGGGTTGAATTATATGTTTCAGCGATTTGTCTAACTTTATTGATATTTGTTATTGTAGGAGTGTCTTGATTTGTGAATACAGTGGGCCCATAGTATGGTTCTTGTTCTGTTGTAGTTAACTCTTTTGAAGTATCATTTAAATAAACAAAAATTGCTCCTGCCAACAACAACAGTATAATTACTAAACCCACTATCGTGTTTCTTAAAATTAATTTTTGTTTTGCTAATTTTAATTTAGATTTCATTGTTGTAATAATGTGTTTTGGATTATTATACCTTTCATTTCCACGATTTTTGCATCGGCATTATTTCAGATATTAGCTTTACTGCACTTTCCTCTACACGCGCCCTTAATTTGTTGTGTGAGTTGGATAGGATGAGCGTGGGGAGTTTGAATCAAAATTAACTGTTTCTGGGCAACAAAAGATTTTTAACTAGCAAAGCAATAATATTATTATGTTGGTTTTAATTGTAATTGTAGTTGTGGCCGTAATTTTGGGTCTTGTCTTGCTTTATGCAAAGCGAAAAGGCAAATCCCTTACTGCTGAGCCAATGTATGCCGGGATGGCTGCTGGCGGCATTGCTGGAGCTATAATAGGAGTTCTATTGGTTGAGTTCGCCGGCTTTGAATATCCTTTTGCAGCCATTTTATGGATGCTGGGGATGGCTGCAGGGCTAATAATCGGGCGGGTTTACAAAAAAAGGTTAGGCAATAATTAGTTTACCTCATCATTGCCCGAAAAAATTATCTAGTTTAAGAATATCTTCTTGAATTTCTTTTACTAACCAACCACTAATTTACTAATCACTCCTCGCATGCCACTTCGAATGCGCACTTCTTCCCATCACTTGTAGGTTGCTTCTCCTGAAATTGCTTTTGTTTTCGTCTCGGTGATGAACTACTTGCCCCTCACCCGCGTGTTTTACTGTTGAATGAACTGTTCGCCCACTATCGTTCCAACGAGGATAACCCTTTTTGTCATAATGAAAATTACCCATAATTAATCACTTCCAACTAATACCCTCGCTTCGAAAGTTTTTAAGTGCTTCGAAGGTAGATTGCCGGTGATTGATTAAGCTTCAAACCTTCTCCAAATAGAATCGGTACATCGGTTCGTGTCTTTCGGTGGGGGTTTTTGGTTCGGTGCGTTTTGTTTTTGCAACGATGCGCCAGCCTTTGGGGGGTTGTTTTCTTAAGAGGTTTTGTATTTCTAGTCTATCATAATGGTGGATTGAACTATCAAAGGCCATTAGGATTCTTCCATGCGGTTTCAA
>CAYLWD010000079.1:0-3491 GCA_964387305.1 uncultured archaeon | reverse complement strand
TGTTCTACTAGCGCAGGCAAATTTTCTCTAAGCATTGTACTAAGTTTTTGTACTGCGTTAGAATCGAGGTTGTGTGTTGGCTCATCGAGGATTAGCATTGAAAGATTTTTTGTGAGAACTAGTGAGAAAGCAATTCTAATACAAATAGCCGCGGCACTTCTTTCTCCTCCGGAAAGAATTCCTTCTACCCTAACCCACTCATTATTCCTATTCAATACAACCAAATCGTATCCCCCATTAGTTATAATCAATTTTGCGTTAGTATAATCTTTGTAAGGGTAAATATTTTCCCAAATGTCACTCATTGCATCATTAATAGTTTGAATCATGTTTTGCCTTAACTCTCCTTGAGTTGCTTCAACACATGCACCAAATACTTTCAATAAATTTACTACCCGGACAGTATTCTCCGCATCTTTTTGCACTGCTTCAATATTTTCTTTTATTTTAAGTATTTTTTCTAAATTAGATTTGAAACTCTCAATTAATTCTTTTTTATTTTTCTCATTTGTTTCCGCAACACTATAATCGCTTTTCTTTTCAAAAAACTTTTTCTTTTCTTCTTCCAATAATGCCTTATCATAACCAATTTCTTTAATCATTTTCATAATTTTTTCTGGCTCTGGTTCAAACTTTTTTAATTGCTCCCTTTTTGTATCAATTTCTTTTGCTCTTTTTTCTTCTCCATCAAGTTCGTAAAGTTTTTTCTGTAATTCATTAATACTTGAATCAATTTTTTCCTTTTCTTCTTCAGTTGCTTTGCCCCCGCTCTTTGCTTTTATTTCTTTTTCTTCACAACCTTTTTTTTCTGCAATAATTTTGTTTCTTTTTTCATTAATTTCTTTGAGTAATTCTTCTTTGTGTTTTTCGTTAAGTTCTTGCCTACATTTTGGGCATTTTCCGCTCAATGCCTTAATTTCTTTTTCTTCTCCAATTAATTCTTTTTCTCTATACACCAAAACTTTTAATTCTTCACTAGCTTTTTTTTCAACAGCGTTTATTTCTTCGCTTTTTTTCTCAACTTCTTTTAGTTTTTCTTTTTCTTTTACTATTTTCTCTTGAACTTTATTTTTTTCTTCAACAATTTTTTCAATTAAAATCTTTTCGCAACTCTTTAATTCTTCTTTTAGTAATTCAATTCTTGAATTAATTTTAATCAAGCTATCTTCCAGTGTTTTCGCTTCTTTTTCTTTTCCTTCTAGCAATTTTACTTTCGCTTCGTGTTCTTTTGTTTCGTCCTGTAATTTTTTTACTTTTTTCCCTAACTCCATAACTTCTTTTTCTTCTTTCAAAATTTTTTCTTTTAAAGCGCTTTCTTCTCCTTCTGCTAATTCTTTTTTTTGTCTTTCCAACAATTCTTGTTTTTCTTTTGCATCCCTTTCCAATTGTCCGCTTAATGTTTGTGAATTCTTCCTCGCCTTCTCGTACTTATCCAACTCAAGTAATTCATCAAATTTTTGTTTTCTTTCTCCAGGACTCATTTTTAAGAAAAAATCCATTTCGTTTTGCCCAGAATAAATTGCTCTTGAAAATAATTCGTAATTTATTCCAAGAATTTTTTCTATTCTCTCGTTAACATCTTTTTGTTTCGGACCAGCAACGAGAACAGATTTTTTTTCTGTACCTCCATTTTCTTCACTACCTTCACTTTCAAATAATTTAGCTGAATTAGTTCCTTCTGCAAGTATTTCTCTTTCTACTCTATAATTTTTTTCACCATAATTGAACCAAACGCTTACCCGTGCCTTGTTTTGCTTGTTTGGTTTTGCCATTATTATTTCTGCTAGTGAAACGCTTCTGCTCTTCACTTCAGGGAATGTTCCAAATAACCCATAACTTAGTGCATTAACCACAGAGCTTTTTCCTGCACCCATTACTCCCACAATAACATTAGTCCCTTTCTCGAACTCTAATTCGGTTTTTTTGTGAGTACGCCAATTCTCTATGGCTAGTTTTTGTATCATGAAAAGATTATTACTGAAAAACAATAATAAGGCTTTCCGGAGAGGGTTGCCGACATATTTTGCAACCCCATTTTTTGAATCCTTTTGAAATAGCTGTTGTTTTTAATATTCGTTTTTTAATTACTTTCTTTCATATATTAATATGGTTAATTTCTTTCTTGTGTTTGGGGTTCCAGGGGCAGGAAAAACTGTTCTTTGTAATTCTGTTTTAACTGCTGGAAAAGGCAAATTTGTTTATGTTCACTCTGGAGATGAGGTTAGAAAGATTCTTGTTGAAAAAAAAATTAGAAAAAAAGTTTGGGAACTTTCTCCAAGAGAATCACAGGCAATAAAGAAGGAACTTTTTGCAAGACTCGAATATGATCCGCGTTTTGCTGGTAAAAACGTTTTGGTAGACATTCATGCAACAACTGCTTCCCAGAAATCAAGTAATACTTTTTTTAGGTTAGTTTCTGAGAAATCAATTGGAATGTTTGCTGGAGTAATTCTTCTTACAACTAATCCAACTGAATTAAAACGCAGACGACTTCGTAGAGGTAATGCGGATGATTTGAAAGATTTTGCTGGTATAAAAATCGAGGAATTTGTTGAGCGTGCAGAAGTGCAAGCTATTGTAACCCACGCAAAAAAGCCTTTGCTTATTTTGAATACCCAAAATGATGGAGCGCAGTTGGTTAGAAAAGTTCTCAATTTTGTTAAATCTGCCCCGCATTATAAACCAACACCTTCGTCTGTTCCACTTCGCGCAGAACGTTTTTCAAAAATAAGACGAACAAAAATAGTTGCTCCAAAAGTTTTGTCCCGCCCCTCAAGGAGACTTAAATAGTATAACCTTTGTTTGCGAAATCTAGAAAGCAACCCTTTTTTTGTGTGTTATTGCATAAACTTCTTCATCTGCTTTTCTTTTTGCAATTACTCTTTGTTCTAACGCGTTTTCTTTTAGTGCAGACGGAGATAACGGAGCAAGAGTTAGTATTACTCCATTTTTTGTTAGTGCTTGTGCATATACTTGAACTATTCTGGCTTGTGTTATTATTGGGTACTGGCTTGGCCCGTAAAAATCTAATATCAAATCGTATTTTTTTTCTGGCTCAAAATTTTCTAAAGCAGTTACCTTAATTTTGTCCGCATGTTGAGCATTTTTTGCAGAGTTCCTTAATTCCATTAAGTGCTGTGTTAATGTTTCAACTTCCGAAGTTTTTCCCACACTATAATAATACATTATTTGTGTTTTTAGTTTAGCTTCTGCTCGTTCACTTATCCCAGGATAATTAAGGCTCAGTGCTGTAACGTTAGTTCTTTCCCCAAATGCTTGTTTTATGTCTTTCGTCATTTTGAAGTAGCCCGCACCAGAATCAAGCACATTTAATCTTTTTTTTTCCAAAAACATTTTTCTAATAAATGTTTTCAAATCGAATCCATAATTGTGTAATAAATGCTTAAAGTCCCTAGTCATTACTTTTTCGTATTTTGGGAAATATGCTCTTCTTTCTCTTATTCTTCTTGCTGTTTCTTTTCGATAATCTT
>CAYLWD010000078.1:0-3530 GCA_964387305.1 uncultured archaeon | reverse complement strand
TCAATAATAATTATTGGACCACACTAAATTCAAGCGTTGGAACTTCACGCTACCTTGGATTCGATGCTTTCTTCAAACAAGCTTCTGGCTTTGACGGAAACGCGAATTACAATTATATTAACGCACTATTACAAGATTTTAATGTACAATACGGGTGAAAGTATGAGCACGGATAAAAATTTTGAAAAACAACTCATTGAGAAAATAAAAAAATACGAAGCACTTACTTTGCGCGCATTAAAAGAAGTTAAAACAAAAAAAGGGTTAACTGAAAAAGAAAAAGCAATTGCAAAAGATTTTTTATCAATGGCAAAGAATTACTATAATGACGCAAAATATTTTGCTGAGAAGGGGGATTTGCTTACGGCACTCGCCGCATTCTCTTACGCACACGCTTGGTTAGATGCTGGAGTAAGAGCAAGAGTATTTGAAGCAAAAGATGACCAACTTTTTACTTTGCCATAATCTAGTTGGGTTTGGTAAAACAAAAAGACAATGTTTAAATAAGCCAAGAACATAAGTTTAGTTGATTGTTATGTCATTGTATGGACCAAAATTCGGGTTACCTAAGATTAAGTTACCGGAAGTAAAATTTCCGTTAGGAAAAAAAAGTGAAATGCCTAGTGACAAAGAATATTTGAAACCCGCCCTAATAGTACTCGCTGTTCTTGTAGTAATTGTTTTGTTTTTTATTATTCTAGAAAACACTGACTTCCAACCGCCTGAAGTAAATTTTTCTAGTGCAATAGAATATACTTGGAAAAATAATCCCCTTGATTTAACAAAAAAGCCTTATGAGAATTCAGTGCTGGAATTGAAATTAACTAATAATACAAAAGAACTTGGAGATATTTCACTAGAAATACTAAAGGATTCAGATTATTTAATCGTAGATTGTCAAGAAAAGTTTTTTCCAAGTGTTTCGGCAGGAAATTATAGAAAAACTATTTGTAATATAATGCCTGACCCAAAATTTCCAATATACGCAGGGACTTATACAATAAATATTAAAACTAATTTTGGTGAAAAAAAAGCAACCCTAGAAATAATTGGAAAATAAAAATTTAATTAAAAAAGAAAAGAATTAAAAGAAGTCCACTAATTTCTTTATTAATGGTTTCAAAAGAGGATTACGAAAAATACCTTAGTTCAAGAGTTGCTTCGCTTGTAAGAGAAAACTTTCCGGAAAAAGGAGTAACTAATTTACTTACGGTACAATGGGGGCCGAAAAGTAAGAGAATGCTCGGCTCGATAAAAACCCTAAACGGTGAAGGACATAATGAAGCTGATTATGCTTCACTAATTCAAATAAATTCTTTCCTAAAATCAACTGAAATTCCTGAGTATGTACTTGATTATGTAATAATGCACGAACTCACGCACTATTTTCAAGGATTTGGCTCGAATCACAAAAAGAAAAACAAGTACCCCCATCGAGGAAAAATTGTTGAAAAAGAATTAGAACGAAGAGGATGGGGAGAAATAACCATCAAATCAGAAAAGTGGCTCAAAGAAAACTGGAAAAATATTATTGCGAAGTAAGAAACTTTTTTTGTAAAGTTAATGCTTCTTGTAATTTTCTTTCAAATATTGGATTACTCTGGATTTAAATTCTTTCAATTTTTCTTCAGGAAAATGCGCACCCGCAGCCGGAATATGCCCTCCACCACCAGAAACTTGTGGAAAACCTTGTATTGCGTATCGAGCAAGTTCACCACAATTAACCTTAAAGTCACTCCTTCGCAAAGAAACTTTCATCATTGAATCTACTTTCTCATAAAAAATAAATGTATTATTTCTGTTCCTCAAAGAAATTCGATTAATTAGTTTTGTTGATAAATGGTCACGCGCTTTAAAGAAAACCAAATCAAATTCAGGAATTTTTTCTGCTTTAGAATTGTACTCGCGTTCCAAAATATCAAGTGCTTTATCGAAAAGAACTTTGTATTTAAATAATTTTGAGGAAAGCAAATCTTTTGGTTTTTTTGTTGAATAAAATTCGGCAAACATTTCTTGTTTCTTATCCGCATGACGAGCCATTATGCAACTAATAAAATCAGCTATCCCAAATAATTGTTCAGAAGAAAGTTTATTCTTTTTTTGTGCAGAACGAAGAACAGGCTTCCAAGTGTCGGTAGCAGAATCACCAATTATTCCCAAGGCGGCAATCCAGTCAAAACCCTTGAAAATATCATAAACCATTTTTGCTACAGGATAACGCGAAGGTTGCTTTGAAGAAAAATCAGTTGGTTTAATTGACAAAAAAACTGCGTAAGAACGAATCCCTAATCGCGGGTGATGGTCAATTGAAACAAATTTTTGTATTAGTTTTAATTTTTCACAAACTTCCGAGACAAATCCATCGGATAAATCAAGGAAAAAAACTTTCTCGGGATTAAAAGAATTAAATAAATCAAAAAAATGAGAACTTATTCCAGTGTGGTGATCATAAAAGAAAACAATTGTATCGTTTTGTTTTTGTTCAGGGTATTCTAGTGAATCAAGATGTTTTTTTAGTTGCAAAGCAGAAGTGAACCCATCTTCATCATTATCAGCAATAATTGCAATGCGTTGTGGCTTTTCTAATTCAAGAAAAGAGTAAATCTTTTTTCTAATGCTCACAAGAGACTGTTTGCCTTGTTTGTATTGTGTAATCAAATTGTTTTTGCCCAAAGGCATTTTTTTGCTCACCTAACAGAGAAGGGATGATTATTGTTTTATAAAGGTTGCACGAATAGGAAAGGTTTTAAAGGATAGGAAACACAATGCTACTGGTGATTAAAAAATGGGTTATGCACATACAAATTCTAAAGGAAAAACTTACCACTTGCATTCGAGAGGAAGATTATTCTTTTTTTCGAAAAATGAAGAGGATTCAATAGACTTGCCTGAAGGATACACTGTAATTGAGAATCAAACAACTGGATTACCACTAATAAAGAAACAACAAATCTAAAAAAAACAATAATATTGTTTCAAAAAAATTGGCTTCAAAAAATAAAGGTTATTAAAAAGAGTAATATTATGCCTCCTGCGAGAAAAGCTCCTTGGGACGTTCTTCACGAAAAAGGAATACATTTTCGTGGGCCACCAACAAGAGTACACAAACATCGAATTAATACGCGTGAATTGTTAAATCGTTTCGAAAGCCAAGCCGGAGCGTCAATGAAAACAATGGAACATTTAGTTAGAATTGTTAAAAGAAAAATTTCCTTAACCGAAAAAGCTCACGCAATAATGGAAGAAGCCTCACTAATTGCTGAACAAGTAAAGTGGACAGAAGCACAAACGGATTTAAAAAAAAGAAGTTCAGTTACAGAAAACGACCCTATTTGGATAGACAACTACAATAAAGCCCTAAGAAGAGCGATGACATTTATTCCTAACGAGGAAGAAAGACACGCAGTCTGGAGAGAAATAGTAAGACAACACAAAAAAGATGGTAAAATATATAATCCTAGAAAAGATAAGCCAAGTACTGCAAAATAATGCTTTCCCGTGAAATATGACTTTAGTGTCTCACAAAAAAA
>CAYLWD010000077.1:0-3676 GCA_964387305.1 uncultured archaeon | reverse complement strand
AAAAAATTGCTGAAATTTGTAAAAAGCACAACGTGTTGTTCCATAGTGATGCTTGTCAGGGCGCAGAATACTTAGATATTAATGTAAAGAACCTTGGCGTTGATTTAATGACACTAAATGGAAGCAAAATTTATTCATTCAAAGGAACAGGATTACTTTACAAGAAAAAAGGAATAAAAATTGAACCACTAATTCACGGAGGACACCAAGAATTTGGATTAAGGGCAGGGACTGAAAATATTGCCGGAATAGTTGGACTTGCAAAAGCTCTTGAGTTAGCGGAGAAAGAAAAAAAGAAAGAAAGCAAGAGGCTTATTGAACTTAGAGATTATTTTGTTGAGAGAATAGAAAAAGAAATTCCTGAAGTAAAGTTGAACGGAGACAAGAAAAAAAGGTTACCCAATAATGCAAATATTTCTTTTATTGGAATAGAAGGAGAATCACTCTTGCTTTACTTGAACGAGAAAGGAATTAGGGTAAGCACGGGGAGCGCGTGCTCTTCACAATCACTAGACCCGAGTCACGTTCTACTTGCAATTGGATTGAAGCACGAGGTAGCGCATGGTAGTATTAGGTTTTCTTTCGGAAAATGGACTACAAAAAAAGAATTGGATTTCGTGGTAAGAGTGCTTAAGGATAGGGTAGAGTTCTTGAGAAAACTTTCCCCGATTTGGAAAAAAAGGTGAACATTATGCCGTTAAAACAAACAAGGCCAAGACAAGGTGCAAAACCGATGGTTTACTTTAAAGGAAACTTAAAGGGACTTGCGAGAATACAGCCTGAAGCGTTGAGAAAAAGACTTGAAAAGGCGGGAGCAGGATTTCATGGCGAGGGACACGCAAAAGCAGCAACATACCACGTTATTGAACATACTTTAGCTACCGCAAAACTACTTGAACCTGGAAAAGCAGAAATAATCGGGTTTCCAACAAAACACGGACTCATTCCAATAAGAATAGTCGAAACAAAAAAAGGACAGTTATTGATTCACCAGATGCCACAAACACACGGAATAACCAACGCACGGCCAGAAGGAACTCCGTTTGATGATTTGAAAAGTATTCTTTCAACAGGATTCAAGGGAATTGAAACTCCAAACTCAATGATGAATAGAGATAGAACCCGCAATACAGGATGGTTTATTCCAGACATAGGCAAGTTAACTAAAAACGATTCATACACTTTAGAAATAAACTCTCCAACAGGATTGTTTACTGAAAGAGACTCACAATACAACATGCCCACTAGAAAATATCCAGATGGACATTATTTCATCGCAAATGCAACTCCAAATCAGGTTGTGTCAGTCAACATTGCATTGGATGAAAAAGCTACAAAAGAGGACAGAACAAAGAAAAAAACATTTTACAAAAAAGAAATCCAAAAAAGATTTGGAGTTCCAGTTAAATTTATTTGAAGGTGATTTGAATGAATGTTGAAGGAAACGATTGGTTTTATTCGAAAACGGTAAAAGAACATTTTGTGAATCCGAAGAACTTTGTTAATGATAAAAAAGAAATCAGGGGATTCAATGGTTACGGAAAAGCAGGGAACATGAAGTGCGGAGACATAATGGAAATGTGGATTAGGGTAGAAAAAGGAAAAATAAAGGAATGTAAGTGGAAAACTTTTGGGTGCGCAAGTGCAATTGCAAGCACTTCGATGCTTTCAGTAATGGTAACAGAAAAAGGAGGGATGACAATACAAAAAGCTTCACTACTTACAGGAAAAGAAATTACTGAACGACTAGGCGGACTACCCTCAATAAAAATTCATTGTTCAGTACTTGGGGACGAAGCGCTAAGAGAAGCGATAAAAGATTATGAGAAAAAAATCGTAAAAAAAAGCATTAAAACAAAACCAAAAACAAAAGCGAAGAAATAAAATAAGGTTCGAGAATGATTTTGATATGGAACTAGTACAATATATTGTAGTAAATAATTCCTTGGGGATGGGTAAAGGAAAAATTGCGGCACAAGCATCACACGCGTCTGTTTCTGTTCTAGAAAAAGTTGATAAAGATGATATTAAGGAATGGAAAGAACAAGGAATGAAAAAAATTGTTTTGAAAGTACAAACAACAGAAGAATTACTAGAATTATTTCAAAGAACAAAAAAAGAATTACCGTGCGCACTGATTACTGATGCGGGGCACACACAAATAGCTTCAGGAAGCAAAACTTGTTTTGCTTGCGGGCCTGTTGACGAAACAAAAGCAGAGAAGTATTTTAAGGACTTGAAACTACTCTAATTCTTATGGGCAGAGGATTCCTTGCAAGAGTACAAGAACTAGTGCAAGAAAGCGATATTATCGTAGAAATGCTTGACGCAAGATTCCCTGAAGAAACTAGACATAAAGCAATTGAAAACAAAGTAAAAGCTAGTGGAAAAAAATTACTAATTGTAATGAACAAAGCAGATTTGTGTGAAAAAAAATATTTGGAGAACAAAAAAAAGCAATTAGAAAAAGAGACTAGAACAAGAACAATATTTATTTCAGCAAAAGAAAAAGACGGAATCAATTTACTGAGAAAAGAATTAGCTATGATGAAAACAAAAAAAGAAAGAACCGTTGTTGCTATTGTGGGTTACCCTAATTCGGGAAAAAGTAGCATGATTAATGCATTGAGTGGAAAAGGAGGCGGAAGAGTAAGAGTATCAAGAAAAGCGGGTTTTACTCGCGGAGTACAATTAATAAATCTTGGAGAAAACTTTTACATTTTTGATTCACCAGGAGTAATCCCTTTCGGTAATAGGGACGAATACCAATTATTTTTAGTTGGAGCAAAGAATGCTAACCAATTGAAGGACATGGAAGGGACTGCATTAATGTTAGTAAAGCATTTTGGGAAAGAAAAACTCGCCAAAAAATTTGGGAAAACGGTTCTAGAAGCGAATGATGAGAACGAAATCCTAGAAAAAATTGCTATAGAAAAAAAGTTTTTCAGAAAAGGGGCATTACCTGATACTCAACGAGCAGCCAGAGAATTCCTTGAAGTTTACCAAAGAAACGAAATCTGATTTATTCAATCCATTTAAAAAAAGAATAGTGCATTAATTGATGATTCTAATGATTCAAAGCTTTTACGAGTCACAACAACTTGATAAAGCAACTCTTTTTTCTCTCTTTGCTCGTGCAAACGATATGCGAATTAATTCGAAAAAACATTCAGAAGCGCTAAAAGGAAAAGTTCTTGCAACACTATTTTATGAACCGAGTACGAGAACAAGACTAAGCTTTGAGAGTGCAATGCTAAAACTCGGTGGAAGCGTAGTAAGCACAGAGAACGCAAAAGAATTTTCTTCAGCAATAAAAGGAGAAAGCATGGAGGACACTGCAAGAGTAGTTGCGGGGTACGCGGATTGCATTGTAATTAGACACTACGAAGAAGGAAGTGCAAAAAGAGCTGCAAACGTAAGTCCGGTGCCTGTAATAAGTGCCGGGGATGGTAAAGGACAACACCCAACACAAGCATTACTAGATATTTACACTATTTACAGGGAACTAGGAAGAGTTGACAACATCAAAGTTGGTATGGTAGGGGATTTATCCTCAGGAAGAACTGTTCGTTCATTATGCTATTTATTAGGAAAGTTTTCTAACATAGAAATAATTTTTGTTTCACCAGAAAATTTGAAAATGAAAGAAGATATCAAAGACTATTTAGATAGACAC
>CAYLWD010000076.1:0-3751 GCA_964387305.1 uncultured archaeon | reverse complement strand
AAGCATAGTAACATCCTTTCGCTGAATCGGTTGCAAGGCACTTGAACCTTCCTTTTATTGGAGCAACAACACAACAAGTATCTGCAGCAAACTTTGCGCCCGCATCTTCAATTATTTTAGAATAACCTGCTTGGTCAGCAATTCTTTTTGTTGGACGCGCAGTAGTAATCCAAAATTCTTTTGTCACTTTCTTGCCTTTTAACATATCAGCAAGTTTTGCAATCTCAGCAATGCTTGCGTGCGGACAACCAACCGAAACAAAATCAACTTCACAATCCATATTCAAATCAGCAATTGCTTTATCAATTTCTTCTCTAGTAACAGTAATACTTTCTTTTGGTGTAGGTGTTTTGTTTGGAGTAATTCCTTTCATGTGAAAAATTGCTGCTCCACCATAAGTTGCAATACTTGCACTAAAAGATTTTAATTCCTCTACACTAGCTTTTTTTATTCCAATTATTAGAACTGGTTTTGATTTAGCTTTTTCTCCAATTACTTTCGCAAGCGCACCAAACTCGTGCGTCCCACTTACATTAAAATTAATTTTTACTTTTAATTGTGCTTTTCTGTTTTCATCCAAATGCATCCCATACAAAGGAGTTTTTCCTGTGAATGAAGAAGCTAATGCTGATGGTCCTCCCTCACGATTTGTTCTTGCTCCAAGAACCGAGTTAGCATAAGCAACTGCACTTGATTCGCTCCAAGCAATGTGTTGTCCGAAAGTAGGACTATTTCCAACCAAATAAGGAGTACAAGTACAAGTAGTTACTACCCCCATTCTTGCGAATGCTTCAATAACTTTTTTTTGTTTTACAGCAAATTCTTCAGGAATACCTAGCGCTTGATAATTTTCTAAATCCATTCCTGCAGGATTCAATGTAGTAAGAACTCTTGCTCTACCGTCCAAAGCCATTTCTGCTAAAAAATCCAAACCTGCATCCCCAAGATTATCGTAACTTACTCCTGCAATTTGAACAGAAGTAACTTCAACAAGCTTTTTTGCATTATAAATTTCTCCGAGTGCAACAAGTATTCCCATTGCTTTTTTAGCAGAATTTCCAAACTTGCCTGCAAGCATTTGTTTTTCTTCACGATTGAGTTTCATAAAAATCAATTCAAATATTTTTTAATATCAAAGTCAGGAAACTTTGCTCGAGTCATTTTCTCAACCCTATCCAACCTCATTGTCAAATCAAAACCCGCTTTTGCGGTTTCTCTAGTAATTTGGTCGGCACTCGAATCAAGAGAAGAACCTTTTTGTTTTTCAAAAATATAAAGATTTTTACCAGCTTGGAATCTTGTCGCAAGCGCCCATTCTACTTCTAAAGGATTGTAAATATCAATGTCATTATCCACTACAAAGAAATGTTTTCCTGA
The DNA here is from genome assembly GCA_964387305.1 of uncultured archaeon. Classification (GTDB taxonomy): domain Archaea; phylum Iainarchaeota; class Iainarchaeia; order Iainarchaeales; family JAAZKV01; genus CAYLWD01. The sequence continues at coordinate 2,374 of CAYLWD010000076.1, read as the reverse complement.
AGAGTGTCCCTTCATTGCAGCATCAATTGTTTTCTTTCCATCTTCCTCATTTTTTTTATTAATTTTAATAATCACATGGAACCAAGAACTTCCTCCTGGATTAACTGAAACATCAATAACATCAACCCCTGCTTTTTTTACTTCATTAAAAACAGTTGGTTCACGAGGCATTCCCATTAATATTTTGTGTTCAAAACCCCCAGGTAAAAGTGCGTGCCAAATTGCATCAGGGCGAGCATAAATTTTTTCAACAGTAAAAACGGGTTCTTCTCTTATTATGTCAGAAGTACCAGTTAAATCAACAAAGGGCCCTTCTTTGTGTTTCTCATTTAATGAAAGTGTTCCCTCCATTATGAATTCCGCATCAGCTGGGAGTAAGCCATCAAATAATTTTGCTTTAACTACCTCAATCGGTTTCATTGTATTAGCTATTTCTAATTCATTTACTCCAATTGATGGAGCCATTGCTGCTGCTAAAAGAGTTTCTGCTCCACAACCAATACAATACGCTGCTTTCATTTCACCATTATTTTTTTTCAATAATTCCATTGTGTTTCTTTCTAGTATTCTAAAAGCCATTTTGTTTTTATCAAAAACCATCCCTCTATGAAAACAAACATTTTGTCCAATTGTTTCATCTTTTACTATTACAATTCCTGAAGAAACATAAGGGCCGCCATCTTTTTCAGTGTGGATTAGTATCGGTAATTTTTCTAAATCAACATCCAACTCAACATGTTCAGTTTTTTCAACAAGTTTTGGTTTTGTTGGATTAGTTAAAGCATTAGTCATTATTGGAACCAAGTCCGAAACTTCACAACCCAAATAATTTGCTACATTTTGTTTTGAAGCAAAAACATTTCCAGAAACTTTGTAATTAGATTCTTTTATTTTATCAAAAAAAACACTTTTTTCTCCGGCAGAATAAATTATTCCAGAAACTTCAAGATTTTTTGAAACCGGTTTTGTTATAGTATAATTCAAACCTTTTTGAACAAAATCACGGAAACTCATTTACTCCCACCTCTTAAAAGTAGTGTTACTAATTCCTAATAAATCTAACCCTTTGCCCACAATAAAAGCCTCTAAATCAGCCATCTTTTTTGGTTTATGATAAAAGCCAGGACTCAATGGAAGAATTATTGCTCCAAAAATAGAGAGCTTGTAGAGGTTCTCAATTGCAGGAGGACTAATTGGAGTTTCTCTAAAAGCAATTACCAATGGTTTTTTTGTTTTCAACATATTGTCTGCGCACCGAGTAAGTAATGTTGAGGTGTGTGCATGAACTATTTCTGAACAAGTTTTTACTGAAGCAGGAATAATTATCATCCCATCAACCAAAAAAGAACTTGAAGAAATGCTTGCAGCCAAATCCTCGTTTGAATAAACTTTTTTTGCAAATTTTTTGTAATCAGAAAGTTTTGTATTAGTTTCTTCTTTTACTACTCGCTCCGCCCAAGTTGAAATAATTAAATGTACTTCAACTTTTTTTTTATGTAATTCTTTGAGTAATGCAAGCGTATAATTCGAGCCAGAAGCTCCCGACATCCCAACAATAATCTTCATTAAAATCACTTTGAGAAAATATTAATTAAAAATAAAAAAATCAAGAAATAAATGCTTTTTCTGATTTGAAGTTTTCTCTTTCTAGTATTGCGATTACTTTGTTTTGTTGTGTTTCTGATGGACACAAAATTATTACGTTTCCTCCGCAACCAGCGCCAGTAACTTTTGCTCCGAGTGCTCCCTCATACATTGATAATTTTATTATTCGCTCGGCTTCCGGAACCGAAACCCCAATATCGCGAAGCAATTCTTGATTTTCATTCATTAATTTTCCTATTTGAATTAAGTCCCCGAATTTCAAATCGCCTTTTGCTTTAGTTAATATTTTTCTTTCATGAGCAAATAATTTATCATATTTTTGTGGTTCAGCTTCTTTTTGCTTTCTAACCATTGCTACCGCTTCTTTAGTATCATGCTTTATTCCTGTATCAGCAATTACTAACAAAAGTTTTTTACCAACTTTAAATGGTTGAATAGTGTTTTCTTTTCCATTCAAATCTTTTTTGAACCAAACTAGGGAACCATAAGTCGCACAAGTATTATCAATTCCTGATGGATTGCCGTGAGCAACACATTCTCCTTTGTAAGCTAATTCATTTATTTTGTCGTCCTTCCAACTCATTTCTTGTAAAGCATTTAATGCACGAGCAAACCCAACGCACAAAGCAGCTGAATAACCCATTCCTCCACCGGGCGCAAATGTAGAGGTAATAGTAAATTTTATTCCCTCTAATTTAACAAATTGTTCGTCCCAAAACATTGCTTTAATTAATTTTGATTTAATGTGTTCAGGTTTTTCTGCTATAGA
>CAYLWD010000075.1:0-3752 GCA_964387305.1 uncultured archaeon | reverse complement strand
GTTGGCTAGGATTTTGAGGCGATACTTGTCCAGGAGCTGTTTGAGTGGGAGTAGTACTAGCAGTAGCCTGAGCCGCGTCTTGTCTTGACGAATCAGTTGCCTTACTAATAAACGCATGCGCCTCTTCATCAGATAAACCAATATCCTTCAAAGTAGAAACAATAGTCGCTTCATCAATTCCTGAAGAAAGCATTCTCTTTACCGTATCCAAAACAACAGTTTCACTAACCATAAAAACACCAAAAAGCATTGATAATTATTAAGATAATAAGCCCAAGGACTTATTTAAATTATTGCTTTGAAATAAGTAAGAACAATTATTGCAAAAAGACAAGAAAACTTTCCAAGCAGAAGCTTTAAAATAAAAGAAAGTATAATTAGTGTGAATAAATTAAATTCAAAGCACGCTTTGGGACAAATAGGTTTTATTTATGGATTTCAAAATTGATTGTGGCCCTTGGAAACAAATCTATACAGGAAAATTTGCTAGCCACGAAATAGAAGTAATTACAAATCCTAGCCACGTTTTCCTAATATTTGTTTATGAGAATGTAGGAGAAAAAAGAGTAGGTGCATTAGTTGAAGGATACAAAGCATTTGTTGGAAAAGGAGCAGTAGGGGCTTTTGCTGAAACCATGCCAAAATCAGGAATAGGACTAATAAAGAGTTTTAACAAAAATACTGAAAAAATACTTTTCTTAGCACTAGACCCATTATACCTAGATTTATTAGAAGAAGATTTTTTGAGGAAACTGGATCAAGCATTACAAAAATTACAAGAAGATAGCGAAACAACAATGGAATTAGCAAAAATATCTTCAGTAGATTTAAAAGAAATTGATGAACACGCACCAAAAGAATACACTATGATTCTAGAAGACCCTTTTACTATAGAATTACTTGCACTGAGCATTAGGAAAGATATTAACACAAATTATTTCAAACAAAAAACTGAAGAAAACCAAGATAAAAACAATTCTCAAACAAAACAACAAAACATATCAAAACAAATTCCATTAGGATTAACAAAAGACAGGAAAATAGTTTCTGAAGAACCCGAAGAATTTAGTAAAACAATAATTATTGGAAACAGTGCTGATGATTATAGAAGAGTAATGTATGTACTAGCAGAAAATTTAATGCTACACAACCACCACCTACTTATTTTTGATAACACTAATTATTTTGACGGACTAAAAGAACCCTCCAATAATGAACAAGTGCTAAAAGAAAACCAATACCCGCTAGATACAATGGGGTTTCCTGAAAGAATGATTAATGCAAAAGACTTCAAACCCACAATACAAAATGCAGATTACTTAGTATTATTACAGTTACTAGGAATCGGGCACAAAGATTTCGAAGAAAACCTTGCATTAGTTTCTAGTCAAATGAATGTAAAAAATTTGAGCGAATTAGAAGAAAAAATTAATTTAATCCAAGGAATAACTGATTTTGATAAATTAAAAATTGAAAGAATATATCATCTACTCAAAGACGAATATGATTCTGTTCTTGGCAAAGGAATTAATTTTGATGAAATTACTACTAATTGGAGAGGACAAATAGGACGAACGACAATCATCAATACACACGGGCTGAACAATAGACACAAAACGGTTCTGATACAAACCACTTTGAGGGGATTATTAAAAGAAAATTCCGAAAACATTCCACTAATTAATGTAATGATAACTGATAGTGAAGACTTGTTTTCAGTTAGCGAACAAAGAATTACAAAAACAATGATTGAATTAGAGGAAAAAGGAATTGGAATTATTTTTGGAACAGTATCAAAAGCACTCCCCCCCAAAATAATGGAGAATGCTAGCGCGAAAATAAATATTGTTAACGGAAGGGACTGCGCATTCGCTTTAAAGAACCAAAACAATTACAGAATCACTTTGAGACCGACATTGAGTGGAAAAAATTAGAGCAAAAAAAGTATTGGTACTATGAAATCAAACAAACAAAACAAAATAGTTGCTTTAGGACAAGGAACGATTGAGTATTTAGTTATTCTTGCAATCATTGTTGGGATTGGTTTAGTTGTGGTATCAATCCTTTCTGGTTTTACTAGTCAGAGTTCGAATATTTCTCAATCGCAAACCCAACTCGATTCTGGTTCGCAAACAATTGCGTTGAGCGAAGCGATAACTGGCACTGATAATAACACAACTTTATTAAAACTAAAATCAATGAGTGGAGATATAATTACAATAACTAAAATCGAAGCGGATGGTTCTACTAATTTTGTTGGAAGACAATTAACCCCAGGGGGAGAACTAACAATCGGAATTGAAGAACTAACAGAAAATTGTTCTTGTGTGGGGGTCCCTGTCGGAACAAACAAACCCTGCCAATTTACTATTACTTACACAACACTATCCGGACTTGAACAAAAACAAATTACTACTACTAATACTCAATGCACTGGAACCGTAACCCCAACAAACCCCACACAAGTACTAGGATTAGGAATAGGAACACTCGCTGACCCTTACGTAATAACTTCTTGCACAGAACTACAAAACACGCAAAACAAACCTGATGCAAACTACGCACTTGGAGCAAACCTAGATTGCAACGAAACACTAACATGGGATTACAATTCAGAAACAGAATACTACCAAGGATTCACCCCAATAGGAAATTCTACCACAAAATTCAGCGGTAGTTTTAACGGAAGAAACTACACAATAAGCAACTTATACATTTATCGTCCAAACACAAGTTACGTTGGATTATTTGGATATGTAAATTCAATTACAACAGATATTAATAATTTAGGAATGATTGACTCAAACATTACTGGATACAGCCAAGTTGGAGGAATAAGCGGAAAATATGGGTTCATAAATAATTGTTACAATACAGGAACAATAACTGGGATAAGCTACACTGCAGGAATAATTGGTCAATATGGAACAGTAAATTATTCACACAATTCGGGAACAATAAACGGGTTAGGAGATTCAACAACAAAATACTATACTGCAGGAATAATTGGAAGAAATGGAACAGTAAACTATTCCTATAATGAAGGAACAATATATTCAACAGGACGCTATTGCGGAGGCATAAATGGGGCCAATGGAACAGTAAATAATTCTTACAACACCGGATTAATAGATGGAAGACAAAATTACGTTGGAGGAATAATGGGAGGGCTTGGAACAGTAAATAATTCTTACAACACAGGAAGAATAAATCCAAATGGAACCAGTTATTTTGGTGGAATAATGGGAGCTGGCGGAAACATAACAAACTCTTATAACACGGGAGATGTAGGTGCTGCTGGAATGTCAATAGATGGTGGCTTAATCGGAAGCCATGGTTCTACAAACACAATAATTAACTCTTTTTCAACCGGTTCAGTTTGGGGTTATTCCAATACTAGGGGAGCGGTAGGACTTTTATCTGCAGGAGGAACAGTAATCAATCTTTATTGGTATGATTCTAGCGGTTCAGATAACGCAACTACTTGTTATGGTACTGATACCAATTGCACAAAACTTACTTCCATAGATTATAATTTACTTTTTGATCCAACAACCGATTTGTATGATACTGTTGAACCCTACTGGACTTTCGGGGTTGATGGTAACTGGACAGCACGTGATAATAATTACCCTATACTTACTTGGCAAGTTGAATAAAATGTTTGAAAAAAAATTTATCATTTAACTGGGGATTTCTTCTTCAATTCTTCCATTCTTTTATCAATCAATTCGCGCACTTGTGAAAGCGTT
>CAYLWD010000074.1:0-3793 GCA_964387305.1 uncultured archaeon | reverse complement strand
GTCGCCACTAGTTTGATATCTGGAACCTATTGCAAACTTTTTATTAGATGTAACCAAATTTCCAGTATATACTTCAGTATTTTCTTTAACTCCATTAAGATAAGTAATTATTTTTTTTTCAGAAATATTATGAGTAACTGCTAAATGCTCCCATTTACCTTTGGATGGATTAATATCTACAACAATCGCATCGCCAAGATCAGTTTTAGTTAAAAATCTTCCAGTTCCAAATAATTTGCCATTAAAATAAGTATTACCAATTAAAATTGGCCCAGCCCAATTACCTTGGGTATAAGCTTCATTAATCCACACCCAACCCATCAAAGTAAAATCACTATTATCTATGTCAATTGGCCCATCACCATTTATATACTCCCCGTTACCATCAAAGGAATACGCTTTTGTATTCCACATTCCATCAGACTGGGTTGGACAATTTGAACACGAACCATTATTATTGAAACCAGCGGAATCAACAAAAGTTGTTGAACCAGTCAAGTCATCCATCTGCAAAAATAGAATCATGTTTTTTTTTCTTGGATATTGCGGAGAAGCAACATCAACCGCACTATTAGTTGGATCAAAAATTCCTGACCAATAAGTAGTGTTATTACTAAACTCAAAAATAACACGCATTTTTTCGGAATCATTAGAAATATTTTCATCAAAATAAATGTTCGCATCAAGAGTTTCGTTAGCAATATTGAAATCCGTAACATCAATCCATTCATTTGAAGAATAATTTCCAACAGGCAATTTGTTTTCCCCATTCAAATAGAACGCAGTAACATTAGCATCATCCAAATCATTTGTGTAAAGGAATTTCATTCGAGTAATTGTTTTTGTTGCATTGTTGGTTACACTCAAACCATTAATTTTCGAACCCGTAGAATCAAAGTAAGCGTTTGTGTAATAAACATTGAATCCGTATGCTCCAACAAAAATATTCAAATCAATTGCTGAAGAAGAAGTATGCCCAGAACCAGAAACACTTATTGTTCCTGAAAATAATTGTTCCTCAATACCGTAAGTGTTTTCTATTATTGGATTAATTATAACACCAAGATTCTTGCAAGTATTTGCAGGAATAGAACCAACTGTTGAAGGAAAAATAAAATTTTTTAGTGAATTAGAAACAGATACAAGCACATTAGGAATTCCACTTTTAGTATTATTGCAAACCAAAAAAGATTCTGTGGTTGATTCTCCAGCAGTTACATTAATTGTTTTTGCGGAAGGAAGAATTGCTAACTTGCTGTAAGAAGAAGTGCAAGTCAAGATTATTGGGATAGAAGCGTTAGTATCATCATCCCCTATTAAATCAATTTTTCCAGAATAAGTTCCTGCAGAATTTAAGTCACAAGAAAGAGTAAGAGTAAATGATTTTTCTTCAGAAGGCGTAAAAATTAGTTCTCCGGAAGGATCAATTGATGCACTTGCCTCGCTTTCAGAAAAATCAACATTAACATTAAATGTTTTACTTGAAGCCCCAAAATTTGACACAGTAAATAAAATTTGGGTAGAAGTATTTTGCAACATTGATTCAACAATACTATTACGGGAAAAAGAAAGTTCTTGTGTTGATACTGAAACATAATCCTCGAAAGCAATTATAGTATATTCAAAAGCACCTGGATAGGATTGCCACGAACCTTGGACATCAACTTGGGTTGTTGAAGCAATATCCGTTCCACCTACTCGAAGAAGAATTGTTCGCCCAGAAATATAAGAATTGCCAAAGTCAACATCTTCAGGAATATTTACAGTAATTTTTTTTACTGTACCCGGACCCAAAAAATACGCATCATTTACTTCGCGCGAAAGCAAATTCACTGCAGCAGTTGCGGTTTGTTGTTGTTGCACGGTTCTTGCTAAATAAAATTGTTGCCAAGCAATAGTAACCATAAAAAGTAATAAAATCAAACCAATTCCGAGAATGATTAAATTCTCTACAGTTCCCTGCGCTTTTTTTTGAAACATACCATTACCCACAATTACGTTCTAAGAATTCTTATTATTTAGGCAATTCTTATTTAAAAAACTGCCCCAATCGATTAATTTTGAAATACTTGAAGAAGAATTCTAAAAAGTATTAGAATTAAAATCAGAAAAAATTGGTAAAAATAATTCTTTTGATTAAGAAATTAATGTAATGTATAATTGTGAAGAAGAAGAAATTTCTGATGAAGAAGAAGTAATGTTTGCATCATACAAATCAGAATCATCATCCGGTGCAGTCAAATCAACATTGAAATCAACACAGGTTTGTGCAGTAATTGAAGTAATAGAAGGTAAAGTTCCAAGCCAAGTATTTGCGTCACCAGCTTTTGCCCAAATTATATCTGAAATGAGGGCACCACTAGTATTACAAACAGAAAATTGTCTTACTGTTGAAGATAGTTTAGTCATTGAAAAAGAATCTTGCGTAGGGTAAAGCATTATGTCGCGTATTGAGAGTGCAACGTTGGCAGAAACATTAACTGTTTGCACGGATTCTGCCTCGTCCAAAGTTCCTGTAATAATTATTTTTCCATTATAATTACCAAAAGCACTTTGTGTTGCATAAAAATTCAAATCAATTGATTTAATTGAATTGGGCTCAACATCAAACTCTAAATCATCACCATTAACAACAAGAGAAACATCGGAATGAGAAAAACTTTTTTCTAAAGAAAAAGAAATTGTTTCATCAGTATTGTTTCTGATATTAAATGAAGAGTAAGCAGAATTTCCTTGAGAAAGAGTAACAAAAACCCCCGTAGTACTCAACTCAAAATCATCATAAGTTATTTGGACAATATTTCCATCATAATAAAGAAACATTTCGTAAGAACCATAAGTTTCTTTCCAAGTCCCAGAAAAATTCACATCAGCAGAAGAAACAATTGCGTTACCGGAATCTAGTTTCAAATAAAGAACATTACCAGAAATTAAACTTTCATTAAAATCAACCGCTTCAGGCATTTCTACAATAACTTTTAATCGAGAACCTGCTCCGGAATAAAATAAAGTGTTAGCCGCATTAGTTATTTTATCAACGCTGGATTGGGCACGATAAATATCGCGAGTATTAAAGGATTGTTCAACATTTTGTCCGTACAAAAAATAAATTAAAGCAATAGCTAGAACGGAAGCAGCAAAAATCATCATTACTTCAATAACTGCCTGGGCTCTGGGAGAAAACTGAGCTCTAGGAGAATTAATTATGCGATTCATCACAATAAGCACAGCTTTTAGCTATTTATTTTTATGCAATAGGCATTCTAAGAAAGTAAAACAACAAAAGCAGGGTTTTTTAAGGAAAAAGAGAGTTAGTAATCTATGGAAAATTATTCTTTTCTTAAAAAAATGCTTTTCGAGTCAAACAAAAGCACTTCGCTCTTAATTTTGAATCAAAAACAATTCAAGGGCTCGTTAAATTATGTGCTTAGTTATATTTGTAAAGAAGTGGATAGCAAGGCAATCCTCATTACAACAAGCATTACTTCGAAACAATTACTTGAAAACAAAGAACTGAGTTCAATAAAAAAAGAAAATTTGTTAATAATTGATTTGGCTTCAGGAAAAAATGGAATAGAAAGCATTAATGGGTTTGAAGTAATTCTCCTTGAGAATCCCTCGGATTTAACCCAAATGGAAATTGCTTTAGAAAACCTAACACAAAAAAATCAAGGCAACAATATAATAATTTTTGAATCACTAAGCGGATTAAATAATTATGTTAGCCAAGTAAAATTAGAAAAATTTTCTTACATTTTTGTTAATCGATTGGGATTAGAAGGAAAAACAGGAA
>CAYLWD010000073.1:0-3905 GCA_964387305.1 uncultured archaeon | reverse complement strand
GAAGGTGCCCAATGCGTAAACCGAGTTTTCGGTTTCTTGGAAGGCTTTTATGCTACCGTTACATCACGAACGCATTGTTAAGAGAATTCTCTTTGCGAGTTTTTTTAAAGCTTCCTTGCAAGCCCTTCTTTTTTTAATTACTTGCCCCCCATCTTAATTGATTAAAAAATGAGTAAAGGGAAACTAATTGTTTTAGAAGGAACTGATTCTTGTGGGAAATCAACCCAATTAAGGTTATTAATTGAAAAATTTGAGAAAGAAAATATTCCTTTTATTCACATGCATTTCCCAAAGCACGAAATTTCTTTTGGTAAAGTTGTTGATGCTTATTTGCGCGGAGAATATGGGAAAAAAGAGGATTTGGCTCCCGAATTTATTTCAATGTTGTATATGACTGATTTTTATAATTCTAAATTAGAAATGGAGAAAATCCTTTCCGAAGGAACAAATATTCTTCTTAGTAGATATTTTTCTTCTACCCTAACTTACCAAGTTGCTCTAGCCCCTGATTCAGAAAAAGAAGAATTGTGGAAGTGGATTAAATCCGTGTGTGTGCGCTTACCCCCACCAGATGCTGTTCTAGTATTGAGTGTTCCTCCTGTTCTAACCGAAAAACTTCTTGATAATGCAGGCAGGGACGAGGCTTACAAAAAAGGTGCGACAAAGGACCAACACGAAACCGATATTGATTTCCAGAAAAGAGTTTTCACTGAATACGAGAGAAATATTTCAAAATCAGGGTGGGTTAGAATTAATTGTATTGAGAATGAAGCGCTTTGTGCAATAGAACCTATTCACGAAAAAATTTGGAGTGAAACAAAAAAAATTTTAGAGAAATAACCAATATTTTTTGAATTAATTTTATTTTTGGTGGTGAATTTTTATGGTTGGAACTTTTATTGTCTTTGATGGCTTGCCTGGTTGTGGCAAGGGAACAATGATTAAGAAAACCTTTGAATATATTTTTGATAAATCAAAGAAATTTGATAATATTCTAATTACTGACGAGCCAACCCAAGGGCATTATGGATTAAAGTTAAGAGAATACTTCAAGATGCAAAAAACTTCTACCGATTTTCGTGACGAGATTTTTGATTTGTTTGTGAAGGACAGAGAGTGGCACATTAATAATATTATTAAGCCCGCTTTGGAAAAAAACTTTGTAGTAATTTGCGACCGCTACAAGTATTCTAGTGTTGCTTACCAAACAGTCCAAGGAACTGATTTTGAAAAAGTTTTTTCTGCGCACAAAGATTTCTTACCACCAAGCATTGTATTTATTTTAGATGTTTCTCCAGAAGAAGGGTTTCGTAGAATTAATTCAGAGGGCTCCGAGAAACGAAAACAAACCGACAAGTTTCGCGAAATGGATTTTATTGCCCAACTAAGAAAGCACTTTAACAAACTCCCCGAGTATTTTCCTAACGAGAACATTCAACTAATTGACGCTAATGTTCCAATAGAAAAAGTTTTTGAACAAATAAAGCCATTACTTGATGAAGTACTTGATTTGAAGAAATAGGGTATGCGACCGCCGGGAATTGAACCCGGGCCTCGTCCTAATTGTAACTTAAATAAAAGTTCTGGCAAGGACGAATCATAGCCACTAGACAACGATCGCTTGTGTGAAAGCCTTGGGCTCTCTCATAAATTATTTCTCCGAGTATTGTTTAAAAATGGTTCGCGAACCCTAAAAATATCTTTTTTTCTGTATGGCGAAAACAATTACTGATGCTAATGCAATTATTAGTAAAATAATAATTAGTAAAGTTATTGGGTTCTTTGCTAGTGTTAGAAGCAAATCTTGTTGTGCTCCCCCAGGAATGTTTTTATTAAAATCAGGTTGAATATTCACGTCCGTTTGATTTTGGTTTGCAATTACTTTTATTGGATTAATTTCACTTGAATAAACTTGCCCCCCAACAGTAATTTTTAGTTTGTACAAATCTTCTTCAAAGTTATTGATTTCTTTAGTAAAAGTGCTTATACTAAATGCACTAATGGTTTCTGTCCCGATTTCGTTATAAGCCCCCCCAGTTAGTTCTATTGTTGCTTCCTCATTTTTTGAAGAAAAATTTTCTATGCTTATTTGTATTCTCAATTTGTTTCCATCAACAATTGGAGTAATGTCCTTTACTCTCACATCACCAGTTTCTTGTATTTGTGCCTTAACAATATTGTAATCTTTTTCGTATGGCTCTGCCAAAGTAATTATTTTTATTTTAGCCAACGCAATAGTGTTGTTGGTTTCTAATTCGACATTAGGGTAAATTTCAAAAATGATATTTTGTTGTTCTCCCGATTCTAAAGTAATTGTTTTTTTATTTTCTTTTATTATTATTTCTGAAAAGTTTTTTTGCATTGTTACGGGCACAGTTATTTTTTTCCCAGAAGTGTTTTTTATTACAACATTAATTGGATTCCACTGCATCGCAACAATTTTTCCTATATTAGAGCCAACACTAACTACATTAAAATAATTTTTTTCTAGGATTTCTACAGAAGGCAATGTTTGAGTATTAAAAGAAATTCGGGACATTGAGGGGTAAGTAGCTTTTGCTAATGACATTGTTACATCATTAAATGAACCCATTTTTATGTGTGTTCCGTCAACGAAGCTTGATTCATTAAAAGTCGGGTCAGTAGATACCCACCCTAATTGCGGGTGATGCACTTCTAACCACGCGTGGTTCCCCCAATCTTTTCCATCAAAGACTACACCAATTGCTAATCTAGTTGGAATCCCTTTTGCTCTCAACATTGCGGCGCTCAAATTAGCAAATTCATCACAAACCCCAACTTTGCTTTCTAATGTTTCTAATGCGCTTGCTTGTAATTGATAATATTTTGGAAAATCATCTCCACTTGCGTACTCAACATAGGAATTAACCCAATTAGTTACTTCATCAAGTGTTTTGAAGAAATCATTATCTAAGAATTTATTTTTTACTATTGTTAATATTTCACTAGAATCGCTCTCAATTTTTTGGCTTGGTTCTAAATAAATTTTTTCTTGTCCATCCCCTGAAACAATTTCATAGTTCCCCACATTTTGTACTTGTGCATTTGTTTTTATGTCAACAGTAATTTCGTAATTAAAATCCCCATTTTCGTTTATTTTGAATAAAACATATTTGTTTCCAAATTCATCTAAAGTGTATTCAGGAAATATTGTTTTCCCATTAATATACAATTCTTCAGTTATTTGATTAATTTCTTGTATCTCTGATTCTTGAAAAGTCAGTACTTGCAGAGTAGCTTCTTCTCCTTGTTTTAATCCTTGAATATTTCCTGTCCCATAAATAGTTACTATTCCTTGGACACTTTGGATTGTTGTGGGGTGAAGAATAGTTTCTTCAGCGAAAACAATTCCGCCAAGGAGAACACAAACTAAAAGCACGAAAAGAAATTTTTTCATAAAGACTCCTTGATTAGAAAGAGCCATTAGAGTATTAATTAGTTTGCTTGTTTGTGGTTCTCTGATTTTTTGATTTATTTGCTTTTATCTAGAATAATTATTAGTGGGCCGAGAGAGATTTGAACTCCCGACTCTCACCTTGTAAGGGTGATGTCATAACCGCTAGACCACCGGCCCATCATTTAATTATCACTAAGAGCTCTGCTCTTATTTAATCTTCAAGAGTGATTCTTTTAAACCTTGACTCTGGGTAAAAGCGATTACTTTAAATACAACATTATTTCTACTAAGTGTAGGTGGTTTTTTGAGCAGGAAGTTAGTTTTCAAAATAGGTTCAAGGAATGCCCAACTACCAAAAATGGTTGGTGCTTTCATAATTGCTTTGGCAATAATAATGCTTATTCAAGCTGGAGGAAAAATGTTTGACTCTTGGCAATCACTCAAGGATTTTGAGTTTTGTGTTGGTAGGTCAGGCGTTCTAGAATTC
>CAYLWD010000072.1:0-3927 GCA_964387305.1 uncultured archaeon | reverse complement strand
TGTTTCGTTCATGTCCTTCTCGTTTACTTTACCAATAAATAGTCCGCCTTCTTCCCCATACTTTTTTAGTACATTCTTTTTTCTTCCAATATAAGCGTGTCCCGATTCAGCCATTAGGAAACCAATTTTTGGATTAATTACGCTAGGGTTATAAGGTGCTTTTTCTGCTTCTGCTTTTCTTTTTTCCAATTTTTTTTGGAACTCTTCCTCTTCTTCTGATACTTCTTCAGTTTCTTCTCCAACTCCTTTTTCTTTGATACCCTCTTCTTTGAATAAATTTTCTTCGCCCCTGTTTTTTTGTGGATTCTCTTTTTCTTGTTTCGAAGCAGTTTTTGCTTTATTTTTTATTACACTCTTTACAATCGTTTTTTCAATATCGTCAAGCTTTTTTGAAGTTGGTTCGCCATCATCTTCATTCTCTTTATCATCAGAAATATTTTTTAATTCCAATTTTCCGCCGTAATTCTTTTTTTCTTCAGCATCAGTTTCAATTTGTTTTTTTTCTAAAATGTTTTCTTCTTCTTTTTCTGCAATAATTTCTTGTACTTGATTTTCTTCCAGCGTAGCTTTTTCTTTTTCTTCCCTAGTTTTTTTCTTTTCAGCTAATTCATTTATTTTTTCTTTCATTCTTTTCCTCGCCTCTTCTCTTTCCTCATCTTCACCAAAAATATCATCAAAAACATCTTTGCTTGTATCAAAGCCTTTTTCTACGCTCGAATCTGGTAAGTTCGTCAGCTTGTCTTCGGTTTGTAATTCTTCTATTTCTTCATTCCCTTCTTTGTCCATTATTGCCTCTTTTTTTGTTTTTTCGAGTTTTATTTTCATTTTATTGCACCAGTGAGAGTTTCTTTGACTTGAATACTTAGTGTCTTCGAGTATAAATAACTTTTCCGTTTAAATAAAGTCGTTTTTTCCTTGTTTTGGGCATTTTTTCTTTTCGTTAGTTATTTAAATCATTTCTCTCTCCACTATACCGTGTGATGGGAGTTACATTGTGAAGCATAGCTTCATGATGCGGAGCAGAACAAGTGTTTTGCGACGAAGGAGATGAGCCATACCGTCTTTGTGAACTTTGGTTTGCGGGTTTTCGCAAGAAAATCTTGGCGGATCCCTGGCTCTCTCTTTAACAATTTTTTTCTAATTTTTTTGTTTTAATTTAATTTGTTTTAAGAATTGGTTTCAAACTTATCGCTTATCCCCGCTTCCTTTGAGTTGTTCTCTTTCCATTCTGCTATAAAGTTTGTCAATATTCATTTGTGCTATTTCTTCTATACTTAGTCCTAGCTTAGTGGATAATTGTGTTAAGTACCATAGTACGTCCCCAAGTTCTTTTGCAATCTCTTTCTTGTATTCTTCGCTTAATTCTCCGTCGTAATCCCTGTATAGTTTCTTTATTTTTCCAGCAACTTCTCCACTCTCGTCAGCTAAACCCAAAGCATAATAAGCTAAATCAGAGTTTTTTATTACTGTCCCCAAATCAGTTTTTTTTGATTTTTCTTGGTATTCCTCAAAGTCCATTCAATCACCTTTAGCAAAAAATATTATAAATCATTATTAACTGAACGCTTTTTTCTCTAGCAAGAACCTTTTTAAACAAAACCAGAGCAATTTGTTTAGACTAAATAATTATTGTTAAACAGTTGCGAAACCCAAGGTTTTGTAAGGGACATCGAGGCATTAGCCGAAGATGGCCCAGCAGTCGCCGGGCTTGTCGGCGAAGCGGAGGTGGCAGAGTGGTCAAATGCGCCTGCCTTGAGTCCGGCCCTTTCTTTTGGAAAAAGAAAGTGCTAGGTTGTCCCAAAGAAAACTTTGGTTTGCATTTTAATGCAAACTATTTTTTTGTGCAACACGGATTGCTAGCAGGTTCCCTTACGGGAGCGGGGGTTCGACTCCCTTCCTCCGCGTGCCCACTACATTTGATTTATTGTATTGTAGAGGGTAGGTTTTTAAATCCTTTCATCTAATTGTAGTGTATGGTTTTTATATACAAAAAAATTGTCGGAGCTAAGACATACTTTTATTTGCGTGCTTCCGAAAGGGAGGGGAATAAAGTATTCTCTAAAGATATTGCATATCTTGGGGATTCTATTGCGTCAGCAAGAGAAGAACTTTCAAAATTATCAAAGTATAAAAAAGAAATTGAAAAGAGTTATCGTAAAATAAATCTATTTTTGGAATCGAATCACTATTTAGAACTTGCCCAAAAATCAAAATCCAAACGAGATGAATTTCTTGAAGATTCTTTGTATGAAGTGGAAGCGTGTAAATTGCATTACACAAATGTGTTCAAGAAGCTGGACACTTTAACCCAAAAACAAATACTTGATAACTTTGTAGTTGAATATGCATTTAACACAACATCAATTGAGGGAAACACTATTGGGTTAGCGGAAGCAAGGGATTTGCTTGAAGAAGGATTAACTCCAAAAGGAAAAACCTTGAGAGAGATTTATGATTTGCAAAACACAAAGAAAGTATTTGAAAACTTGGATTTAACCAAGGATATTTCTCACACATTAATAAAAAAGGTTCATGCCGAGCTCCTTGATAGAATTGATTCAAGAACAGAATACCGTCCAATTGATGTTAGGATAACAAATTCAAGGTTCAAAGTAACTCCGTTTTATATGGTTGTTAAGGATCTTAATTTGCTTATTGAATGGTACACTAAAAACAAGCAAAAATTGCATCCGCTTGTATTAGCTGGCATCTTTCACCATAAATTTGAAAAAATCCACCCGTTTTTGGACGGAAACGGCAGAACTGGAAGAATGCTCATGAATTTTATCCTGATGAAAAAAAATTATCCTCCAATAATAATACAAAAAAAGTACCGGTCAGATTACCTTGACGCGCTTAGCGAAGCAGACGAATCATTCGTTTCAAGTGCAGAGAAAAAAGATTATGAAAAACTCATTAAGTTTGAAACAAACGAACTGATTGAAATGTACTGGAATATTTTTTTATAAAAATCAGCCAAATATTTTAGCTATTTTTTCTTTCGCTTCTTTTATTTGCTCGTCAGTGAGCTTTAATCCTTGCGGGGTTTGGAGCGAAGGGCTGTTGATTGAATAAATCCTTTCTTTCAGAGTCAATTGTTTTCTCATTCCTTCAGGGAGCGCTGGCTCGATTCCGATTGCTTGTTTTACATCGATTGGAAACTTTCCAGGGTCGGCTGTTTCATAAATAACTGAAAGGCAATCAAATTTTGATTTAGTATAAAGCTCGAGCGCGCGCCAACCCACAGAACCATGCGGGTCAAGTACTACATTATATTTTGAATGAGCATCTTTCATTGTTGTATAGTGCTGTGAATTATTCACGCTCACGCTCCACAAATCTTTTCGCATTTGTTCTAAATTAGGCATTTTATCAATTACCCCTTCTTGAACAACTTTTTTTGTTGTAGCTTCGCGCTCATCAAACATGTGTCCATTGTACAAATCAATTAAGCGTGCTAAATTACTTGGGTGAGAAACAATCATTGCGCTCGAAGGAGATTTTTTTGAACCGGTTACAGAATAATTTCCTGTTTCCAAAAAATCTGGGAACTCACGATTCTCATTTACTCCACAAATTATTTTTGATACCGGCAAACCCATTTGTTTCGCAACTATTGTTCCCATCATGTCCCCAAAGTTTCCTGAAGGGATGCTCGCAACAAATGGTTCAAAATTTTTTGGACTAATTTTAGAGTAAGCATAAAACGGATATACTGCTTGTGGTAATAATCTTCCAACGCTAATTGAATTCGCTGAGGTTAATCTTTCTTTGTCTCCAAGTACTTTTCTTGCGAACTCTTTGTCTCCTAAAAGGTTTTTTGCCAATGCTTGACAGACATCAAAATCTCCATTTACTTCAAAAGCGTAAACATTTTTTTGGAGAGTAGTCATTTGTCTTCGTTGTCCCTCGCTAACAGAACCCCTT
>CAYLWD010000071.1:0-3941 GCA_964387305.1 uncultured archaeon | reverse complement strand
ATTCCTTTTCTTTTTGCTATTTGGTGAGTTAGCATATCTTTCCTCAAATTAGAATAATCTAATCCGTGGCGTTCTAATCTATGAGTATCTTTTATTACAAAACCTTTGCCATTGAAACTACCAAAATAAATATTGCATTCTGGAATTGGTTTTTCTAATGAATCCAAAAATCTGGTTTTTTCCGATAATGGGCTTTGCACAAGTTTTTTTTCAATCAATTCCACAAGTGCGGATCTTTGTTTTGGATGAACCAGTTCGCGTTCAAATAAAGCGCTTTTGGAAGGCAAAAATTTGTGAGGGGTTTTTCTTTTCGGAATTGGTTTTGTTTCTGGTCTCCATCCAGCTATTCTTGAGGGTTTCATTAAATCACTTATTCAAACAATTGTGTGTTTGGTAGTATTTATTGCTTTAGCTGGTTTTATCGGTTTTTTTTAATTGAGTGTAATTAAAATCTTTTCTGTTACTATTATTTTTAGTGAATTTACTTGGATTTGTTTTTTGTTCTGCGTTCAATTCTTCCACTCGATGTTGAAGTGGGAATCCTCGCAGGTTTGGCGGTTGGCTTGGCGGGTTACTTTCAAGCTTATTTTAAAGAACCTAATTCAGAGAAAAGAGAAAAATTTAATTGGGATAAGTTCCTTGCAACTGTTTTTCTCGGAGCAATTGCTGGGGGTTTTCTTTCGTACAGTTCTCTTCTTGATGATGGGGTTGCATTATTTCTATCGAGTGCAGGTATAATTGCAATAACTGAGAGCTTTATAAAAATCTTGATGAGATTAAAGTAGTTAAATCAAAATTCAGTTAATAATTGGGATGATAGGAGCGAATCCAACTGCTTAGCACACTCGGATCCGCCCACGGATCAATTGCCTGAATTAGTATAAATCCTCTTTTCTCTTCAATTCAGTATTGGTTTCTAGAACCCATTTTGCTAATGTGCTCGTATTCGCATTATGTGCCATTAGTACTTCATCAAGTAACCTTAGTTGCCCGAACCTTCTTGCCCCAATTAAGGGATTACCTTCATTATCTTTTACAAAACTTTTCCAATCCATGTGTGGGATCACCAAACTACTAGCGGATTAACTCTATTTTAATAACTAGCTTTAAAAAGATTACTAACTATACAAAGTATATCTTTAATGGGATTGTTGATTTGGTTGGTTTTGATAAGTTTAGTTATTTTTTGTTAAAATAAGTTGGAGGAGTTTTTATGAGAAATTTGCAATATGATGATACACTTAATCGTGCCCTAAAAATGGTTGGAAAAAAATATGATTTGCTTATTATTGAATCAATTAATTCTAACAAGAATAGGGTTCACTTCAACGAACTCATTAAAGCCATTCCTAGCATCAATCCTCGTATCCTTTCAATGCGATTGAAGAGCCTTGAACAAACCAAACTCATAACAAAAAGCATTCTTATCGGAACTCCTGTTCAAACGGTTTATTCCCTTACTGATAGAGCAGAAGAACTCATTGAAATAATTGAAATGCTTAAAGAGTGGGTAAAAAAGAGCTAACAAAGATTTTTTCCAAAAGAAAAAGAGTTTTTCTTGAGTTTTTTATTTTTTTTGATTTACTAGGCCCCTCACCGAAGCCAATAAATACTTCTTTGAGTATTTGATTCGTATGACTATTGAAGTAATAATCAAAGCATTCGCTTTCACACTAGCTATTTATGTTGTGGTGATTGGAATAATTCTTTTTGCTGGAAACGTTGAAGTTATTTCTCCGGTACTATTAATGATTATAATCTTTTTCTTAATCCTCGGAATGTTTGAGAGAGAAGCTGAGAGACAAGGAATGACTCCGTGAATTTCTAATAAACCCAATTCAATAAGAATTTTAAAAATTCAACTAAAATTTCCCAAAAATCTTTTCGAAAAAGCTTTTCCTTTTTTTGCCAAGTTTTTCTTCTTTCATGAATTCTTTGAGTAATTCTTTTTGCTTTTTGCTAAGCTTTTCTGGCGTCTCAATAATTACTTTAATGTACTCGTCTCCGTGCCCGTCTTTACCGAGTTTCTTAATTCCTTTTCCTTTGAGTTTGAATATTGTTCCTGTTTTGGTTCCTCCAGGGATTTTTAGTTCTGCTTTTCCATTCAAAGTGGGCACATCTATTTCTGCTCCTAAAGTAGCTTCTACAAAAGAAATTGGCATTTCAGCATAAATATCTTCTTCATCTCTTTTGAATACTTCATGTTTTCCAGCAAATATTACTAGGAACAAATCCCCCATTCCGTCTTTTCCTTCGTGTCCTTTTTTTTCTACTCTTAAATGGTTTCCAGTATTGATTCCTGCAGGAATTTTGATTTCAATTTTTTCTTTCTTAGTTTCAAATCCTTCTCCATTACATTCCTTACAAGATTTTTCAGCAACTTTTCCTTGCCCATTACATTGTGGACAAACCGTTTGGGTATGAATTATTCCGAAAGGGGTTCTTTGTTGTCTAATCATTCTTCCCCTGCCTTTGCAAGTCGGACAAGTCTTTAATTCGCCTTCAGCCCCTGTTCCGCTACACTTCTTGCATTTAATAATTCTCTCGAATTCGATTTCTTTTGTTGTTCCAAAAACAGCTTCGTCAAAACTAAGTTCTAACTCTACTTTTATGTTCGAACCATATTCTTTTCTCGGCCCCCTTCTTCCTTCGTTAAACATTTCCCTGAAACCAGAGAAACCGCCAAAGCCCCCGAATGAATTAAATAAATCTTCAAAATCAAAGTCCATTCCTTGCCCAAAATCAAATCCTTGTGAACCTTCAAAGTTTTTGTAAGCTTCCCCGTAATTATCATAGTTTTGTTTCTTTTCAGGATCATTTAGAACAGAATAAGCTTCATTAATTTCTTTGAATTTTTTTTCAGCTTCGGGGTGCGTAGACACATCAGGGTGATATTTTTTTGCCAAGTCCTTGTACGCCTTCTTGACTTCTTCCGGAGTAGCGCCTTTCTTTAATCCTAATAATTCGTAATAATTTTCAGCCATTTTCTCAACACTCAAGCATAGTAATCAGCAATGATTAGTTTAAAAGTTTAGGGCGTTAAGCCGCAAGCCAAAACCCTTTTTGGGTTTCAGCTTGTTCAGCAGTAATTATTTTTTCTTGATTGTCTTCCTCAATTTTTTCTTTATCTTCTTTTTCGCCTTCATTTTTTTTCTTTGAACTCTGCATCAACAACAGTATCATCTCCCTTGTTTTTTTCATCGTCTTTTGGGCCTTGTTCTGTGCCAGCTCCTTGTTCTGCTCCAGCACTTTGTTCAGGGTTTGCTCCGCTTTGTTGGTAAACTTGTTTCCCTATTTCCATCAGCGTGTTGTTGAGTTCCTCCATTTTTTTCTTCAATTCAGGAATGTTTTTTGGTTCTTTCTTCATTTCTTCTTTTAGTGAATCAAGCTTTTCTTGTGCATCTTTTTTCTTGTCCGCAGGAAGTTTCTCTTTGAGTTCTTCGAACATTTTTTCTGTTGAGTAAATAGTTGCATCCGCTTCATTGATTACAGAAATTTCTTCCATTACTTTTTTGTCTTCTTCAGAGTGTGCTTCTGCTTCTTTCCTCATTTTTTCTATATCTTGTTCATTGAGTTTTTGACTAGCAACTATCTTGATGCTTTGTTCTTTTCCTGTTCCTTTATCCTTTGCTGTAACGTGAACAATTCCGTTTGCATCAATATCAAACATTACTTCGATTTGTGGTATGCCCCGCGGAGCAGGTAATATTCCTGTTAGCATGAATCTTCCAAGCGATTTATTGTCTTTTGCTAGTGGACGTTCTCCTTGTAATACATGAATATCCACCGTGTTTTGGTTATCAGCTGCTGTTGAGAATACTTGTGATTTTTTTGTTGGGATTGTTGCGTTTCTCTCAATTATTTTTGTTGATACTCCGCCAAGCGTTTCTATCCCCAAACTTAGTGGTGTTACATCCAACAACAAAACATCCTTTACTTCT
>CAYLWD010000070.1:0-3978 GCA_964387305.1 uncultured archaeon | reverse complement strand
TGTGTCTTGCCCAGGATATAATGTAGAGGTTGAGATTGAGGGTGTGCAACTTCCTTTTGTTGTTCCAACAGGGAATATTGCTGGAGCGCCAGGAGCGCCTAGTCCTGCGGGGTGTGTTGGATCAAAAGGATTGAAGTCTCTTGGTTGAGGGCTTTGGTCTACTGAATACGAACAAACTTTTAAAGGTCCGTTTATAGGGACACTTGTGTTGTTGAATAATTTGAATGATAAAGTATTTATTGTTTCTTTTGATATTCTTGATTGACTACTTGGTAAAAGCACTGTTCTAACATCAGAAGTGTTTGCTCCTTCAGGAGTTGAGTAATTTGATGGATACAACCCAATTTCGTGGGAATTCAATTTTACTATTGCTCCGAATCCGCTCCTGAAATCTCTTTCAACATAAAAACTTTTTTCTTCAAGAGGAGTCTCAAAAATAATATCCATTCCTCCACCCTCATTACATTCTGGTAAATCAGGATCGTCTTGGCAAATAACATCATCAACTATAAAGTGGTTTTCTTTTGCCCTGTAAAATAATTTTATTAAATCATTTTCTTTTGCCAGTTCATTTATATCGAGCATTGTTATGAATGAATAAGTTTCAGTGTCATCAGTTCCTGTTCTTTCCCACATTAATCCGCGTTGTTTTGCAAGTTCTCCTGCAATAATTGAACAATCCGGGTAGTAATAATTATTATCATTGTAAATTATTGTTCCTCCAGGGTATTCTTGATGTGCGTCAGGCAGAGTGCACGAAAACAAGTCACTCAAACTAAGTGGAAGAGTTGTAAATTTGTCATCATAAGGTTCAGCATACTTTGATACATTTGAATCAATGCTCGACATAGAGTAAAGTTTTTGGAAATCAAAACCAGGTTTTACAGTTATATCAAATTTAGCATAATATTGTGTCCCTACACTTAATTTGTTTGGTAAATTAAACCTTAATCCAATATCTGAATCAAGTCCATAAATATCATCAAAATAAATATTTATGTTTTCGTCATCTCGATACATTGGATACAATTTTATATTCGCTCGTTGCTCTCCTTTGCGGTATACTGTTAAAATTGTATCTCGCGAATAATACTGATGATCGTTTCCTTTTAATGGAACAATATGTAAAAATAATTCGTCTCCAACCTCATAATTTGAACTAAAAAAACTATAATCGAATCTTCCAGTCAATTGTTTGTAAACAATTTTTTCTGAAAAAACTTTTGAACCATCAGAAAGAATGCGGTAAGCAGTAATATTAGAGTCCTTTAATTCGGTTGTAAGGTCTACTCCTTGAGGGTCTAACAGTTTTATATTAAACCAACTACTGTTGAAATCAATTCCTACATTAAAATTTATTGTTCCTCCACCAGTTAGGGTTTGTTGGTTTTCGTCAAGTCCATAGTAAGTATCTTTACTTGCCCCAGCAGTATATTCCCCTTTGGGGATTCTATAATAAGTTGCTCTTGCGGCATTATCAGTAATTTCTCTTGGAAGTACTTCTATATTCTTTATTACTAATCCTCCGCCACTATATTCATAAAACAAGTGAGCAGTTGCTCCCGAAAGGAGAATGCCCCGAGGATTTGATGTAACATTTATATTTGCAGTTCCAGAATTAGTTGAAGTGGGTAATTCTAATTCAACTATTTGTGGTTGCCCCGAATTTAGGGCACCGTCAGTTCTGTACAAAAATAATGTTGGAATGACAATTGTAACTAAATGATTTTTATCATTAATAACTAATATTGTTCGGTTAGCGTCATAAATTCTTAGTGAATTCCATTTAACTTCTCCATTAACATCAGTTGTTCCACCCATTCCAGTTGATGCCGAAAGTACAATTCTGTTACCGTTTACATCAACAGTATATATTTGTCTAGAAACTAAAGCGTTTTTTATTGGAATTTTACTATAAGCATCAATTACTTTAATGTGAATTGTTCTTGTTGCATTAGGATCTATTTTTTCAAGTGCTATTGTTTTTGGAGTAATTTTATTTACTTCAACTGAAACATTATGATCTTTTCTTACTGCTTCCTCGTAATAATTAGAATCGTCCCCAACTTCTGCTCCAATATAATAATCTCCCGCAGGTACATAAGGGATATTTGCTACTCCTGATAAGTTACTCCTACCATAATATTCTGTTTGAATAAAAGTGTTGCTTGAAGTAATTGTGTAAACCCTTGCAATTACCCCAGAAATCTTTTTTGAAGAATTTGCATCATCAACAAAAGTTACTTGTATTGTTCCTGTTGTTGGAACCTCTGGTTGTGGGGCAAGTTGAATAATAGTATCTTCTCTAACCGTGCCAAAATTTTTTTCAGGCAAATAGTCACTAGAAGATGCTTCTTTTATTACAAACTCAGCGCATCCTGTTAATACAAATATTCCATCCAGTAAATCCTCAGGTTTTGATTTATCATAAACTGTGCTAATACTTCCAGAATTTGAGATACACGCATACTTAATCATTGAAGAAGAGTGAATTATTGGTTCTTGAGTAATTTTATCTATTAAAGTAATATTAACTACATTCTCTGGCGGTGGGCCTGGAAGTTTTTTCAAAAGCAGGTTATTGTTTTTTCCAGTATCTATTGTAATCGGTTCATCAACTATTTCTTCATAGTTTTGTTTTGAAACAGAAACAACCGCATCAATCTTGGTGTCAGGCACTCCGAAAAACATTTGGGCCATTTTTCCGAAAACGTTTGCTCGCGAACCCTCAACATCATCGATTATTGCTCTACCATCATCATCAGTTAGTAGCTCATCAAAGGTGATATCGCCTATTTTTGCAGAAACAAGTGCCCCTGCTAATTCGATTCTAGTGTCAACATCAATTACAGTAACAGTAATTTGGTAAATATTTGAGAAAGTGATTAAGTACCCAATAAGGATTAGTATGAAAACTATAAAGAGCAAAAACAGCATGAAGCTAGGAACAACCGCATCAATTTTGTCAATAACCTTGTAAACAGGAATTTTTGTATCAATTTTATCTAGCGCATTGTACCATTTGTCTTCCCAATAAAAGTAAGTCCCTTTTATCCAATCAGTAACAGGGGTAAGGAAGCCTCCTTGAGCATCCTCTTCTTCATTATCGTAATTCGAATAATCAGGCATTAAAAAACCTCGGTTGAATTCTACACAAGATTGCAGAATATACTATTTTGTTGTTAATAAAGGTTTTTATGTTGAACCGCATGGTGTTGCCCAAATAATGGAGGGGGCATATTGCACTCAATTTGAATTGTTTGAGCTTAATTTGAAATACTTGATTGAAAAGAATCATTATTTTTTTTCAAAAATTGTTTCAAAACAGTTTCTGCAATACTTTTACCCAAAATTGATTCAACTTTTCCAGGGTTGTTTTTAACATCCGAGGGTTTCTTTAATCCAGAATTAAATAATTTTCGTGCCCTTACCCTACCAACTCCACGCAACTCGATAAGGGTAAGTAATTCTTCTTTTACTCCGTGTTTTGCTCGCCTAGAGAGTTTCTGAACCGGAACTAAATGCTTTTCAATTCCCAAAATTTTTGATAATTCAATAGTAGAATACGCTAACCACTCTAATGCACGTGATTTTTCGAATATTCCTCCTGGAGAAATTTGAAATTCTTCAAACAATTCTGATTCTTTCTTCTCATTAATCCAATGTTCAATTATTATTGCAGAAAAAATTTTTTGTAAAACGTCGGGTTCGTAAAAAACATTTTCTTCTTTTACCGGCAATTCGATGTGGCGTTCTTGTAATTCTTCTAGCATGAGGGCTTCTTGGTTTTTTGGCACCCTAAAACGATTACCAAACTCGTAACAATTAACCCACGTGTATAAGTAAGAAAAATTTGTAAAAGTTTTTTTTGTTTTCAGTGCCTCGACTAAAGAATGCGCACTTATTGGGTCGAGGAACAAGTCCGAAACGCGTTTCCCAAGTATTGTAGCAAAAAACTTGTCATTCTTTTTTTCAACA
>CAYLWD010000069.1:0-3996 GCA_964387305.1 uncultured archaeon | reverse complement strand
AAACCAAAATACTCACACGAGAAGAACCACAAGAAGAAGCATCAACCAAAACAGAGGTTTCAACCTTACCCCGCGCAACCACTAGTTCATTTTTATTAAAAGAAACACATTGTTCAAGATTATCCATCAAAACATCAAAATGGATTGATGCACTGGCTCCGGGGTAAGAAACATTCAAATCGAATAAAGCTTTTTGTCCAGAGAATTGTTTGAATGGAGTAAAAATTATTTTTCCTGTAGTAATGCGCTTTAATTTTGATTGAGGGATAAGTGGAGAAAGAGTTGTTCGAATCATTAATGGAGTTGAACCATCAGGAACAAACTCTACTGCACCAAGTACTCTATCATCAGCCCAAATAACATTAGCACTTAATTCAATATTAGTATCCAACGTGCAGTCGTTCTTCATTCTAAAAGGCAATTCCAAAGTGCCAAACGAAGTCATTTTTTTTATTGAAGAAACATCGAATGCTAAACAACCTTGAGTAGCAAATTCTGTTATTATTACTTGTCCAGGAATATTGACGTCATAATTAGTATCCCCGTCAGTCCAATTTAGTAACAAAGAAAAATCAAAAGCATCTCCTGGAATTAAACCATTGCCTTCTAAAGGCAAATAATTTATTGGAATAATCAAATTGCCTTCATCATCAACAAGAAATAATTCTTCCCCACCAAGAGAAATTAAACCATTAGAAGAAAGGGAAACACGCATTCGGGTACCCGCAAGTTCTTGCCCAACATTAAGTTTGACATCATTAATTCCTCCGCCCTGAGGAAAAGTTACAGTTGGTTGTTTTCCCGGAGTAGTATAACCAGAAACATTTCCCTTAGAAGTTATTGTTACGCTAGCAGAAAGAGCATTACCCTCATCGTCAGAAAAACTTAATTTATCTTTTTTTTCACCAGAAGTGAAAAACAAAAAAAAAGCAATAACAATAATTATTGCAATAACTGCAAGAACTTTTTTGTTCTTAAATAAAGCTCTAAAATTAAAGCCCCCTGAAGGAACTGATGTATTTTCTTCACCGTAATCATCAGTAGAATAATAATCGTCTTTTTGTTTTTGTTTTTTAGCCATTTTCAAACCCGTTTAAATAATAATATCAAAAAGCTCAAGCCAATTGAATTGCTAAAATAAGTGCTTTCTGCTTTATATAACTTACTTCAATTAAAGAGGGATTTTAATTAGAGCGAATAGTAATTACGGACAAATTAATCACTAGTAAAACTTATCGTTCAACTATTTTGGTTTTAAATTTTGAATTAATATTTTTTAACAAAAAAATTCGTGATTCTTTTTTTTCGGCTTCGGATTTGAATGAAGGTGCTTGAGAAAGGAAATGCCCCGCGAATTGCTTTATGTCCTCATGGAAAGGCATATTTTCTTTTGTAAGACGTTCACGAGAAAAGCCCAACCACATATATGATTTTATTTCAATAAAATCTGGTTGAATTATTTCCAATAGTTCTGCGAATCGAGTAATTTCTTCGAGCGAATCATTCAATCCTTTTATTACTGTTAAGCGAATAACTGTTCTGCACGGAAGGAGCTTTAGGAGAGCGAGTGACTTCAAATAATTTTTCCAACCATTTTTTTCATTATTACAAGTAATGCTTTTGTATAAATCTTCGCGCGGAGCAACCATTGAAACATACAATTGGGTTGGTAAAGAATTTTTTGCCCAGAGTTTTAATAGTGCGCGAGGATTTTGTCCATTAGTTACAATAAAAACGGTTTCTGTTTGGGGACGAGCATTGAGGAGAGAAACTAATTCACTTAAACGTTCGTAAAGAGTTGGTTCTCCTACAAGAGAAATTGCCCAATGTTTTTGGTTCAATGCGAAAGGAAAATTTTTTTGAGCAATTTCGTTAGAACCCTTAAAACCATTAATTAATTTTTTTCTTTCAATAATCAGTGCTTCAATCATTTTTTCTGGTTCAACAACTCTGGTTGGTTTTGAACCAAGGTATTCTTTTGGACGCCAACAAAAAATACAAGAATTGTTGCACCAAAAAGAAACTGGAGAAATTTGGTGACAAGAAATACAATCAGCGCCATAAAAATCTTGTTTATAACAATGCCCTTGTCCACGAATAGCTTTCTTGTTCCATTCACAAACCTGTACACTAGCATCCTCGAAGAAACCGTACTGTTTTTTTTCAAATTCAAAACGCAAAGCCTTTTCGGAAAGATTTTTTTTGTTAACTAAATTCTTTTTATTCATTCAAAACCAACAATAATCATTTTAAAGCAGTAAGGTAATAAGATTATTGCATGGCAAGAATACGCGTAGGATATAAGAATCCTCAAAGAAAAGCAGTTCAGCTCAAAAGAGGACGTGATAAGGCGAACAAGAACTTAGCAAAAATAGGTGTTACAAGGATATCAAGGATATTGGAAAAAATAAGTGCTGAAGCAATAAGTAAAAGAATTGAGTTGATAAATGCGCTTCATGACAACAAAATTAGTCAAAAAGAATATCAAAGAAGATCAGTTCGAATAGATGCTTGGCTTTCAACTAGATACAAGGAAGCTGCTGTCGAATTTCCACAAATAATCAAGCAAGCAGAAGTTACTAGGGCAGATGGAATAAGAAAAGTTTCAAAAAACTTTAGGGATAGACGCGCTTGGGTAAATCAGGAGCTGACTAGAAGAGCACTAAAAAAATAATTGGGAGTTGATTGTAATGGAAGGAGTAATACAATTCATGGCGAATTACGAGGAATGGAAATCAATAAGGAAAATAACTGTAACTGAAAAGACAGCTCCAAAAACAATAATGGAATTCTTAGCCAGCTTAACTAATAGTGTTGATGGAAAAGTTGAAAGCAATTTAAGGAAAATTGTTGAATTAGATAAAGTAGATAAAGCAATTGATGAATTACAATTAGGAAAAAAAGAAGTTGGAAGAGCACTAGAAGAAGTAAATTCAAGAAAAATTTCTTCAGTAATAAATGAAATAACTAAATTGCCTGAGTTACAAAAAAACGAGCAAAAAGAAATCCAAGGGTTTTGTAGGGTTTATGCAATGAAAAAAGCGCTGAAAGCGTGTGGGTTAGAAGTTGATTATACCCAAATAGAAATACCTGGAATGGGTAGATTAAAGAAAAAAAAGGTTGAAAAAATAAAAGAATAAATCACAAATTGTTGGACAACTAGTGGTTAATTAAAAGGTGAAAGTAATTGTTTGAAGAAATAATAGTAAACCAATTCTTGCAACAATTTTCTAACACTTTTTTGGATTATTTTTTTGCTACAATAACTTGGATAGGACACCCTGTTTTTTTGCTAATCATTTCTGCACTACTTTTTTGGAGAGGAAAAGAAAATAAGAGCTTCTTGTTAGTAATGATTGTTTCGGTTGTTTCTTTGTTTGTTTATACACTCAAAACAATTATTGCAAAACCAAGGCCTGATGCAACTAATATAATTGCTCCACAAGGGTTTGGAATAATTGAAACTGCACAAAACTATTCAATGCCTTCGGGGCACGGAGCAATGACAGGAATTCTTTTTGGTTTCTTTGAAAAAAACTTTTTTGGAAAAAAAATTAAGCCAATGGAGAAATGGATTCTTGGCACATTAGTATTATTAGTACTAATTTCTAGGTTGTATTTAGGCGTGCATTATTTGAGTGACGTGCTAGTAGGATTATTAATTGGATATTTTATAGCAAAAATTGGTTTGAGGTTTGAAAAAGTTTTAGAAAAAACTAGTTTCCATTTTTCAAAACTAAGAGAAGAATTCTTAATTGTTGGATTATTATTGATTTTCTTTGTTGCAAGCATTTTTTTAATGCAAGAACAATACATAGTACAAATGATTGTTGGTTATTTAGTTGGATTATTTTTGTACAAACAATTACCTGAAAATTTGAAACAAAAAAAGGAAAACAAAAAAGTTAAACAAAAAAAGGATTACGCTTTTGTTGGAATTGGTTTAATGATTTTGTTAGTATTAATTTGGTGGGCTTTTTCACTAACTGGGGTTGC
>CAYLWD010000068.1:0-4035 GCA_964387305.1 uncultured archaeon | reverse complement strand
TTGGAATTGACCAACTTCATATTGGTGGAATTGTTGGAAAAATGTATGAAGGAAAAAAAGAGGTTACTAGTGTTGGTGAAGAGATTGAGCAACAACTTGTTTCTGAAAGTATTTTCAAACATAGATTACAAGAAGAGTGGCACGATTTGAAACCAACTATTGCGGTTTGTTCTGGTGGTTTGTATCCAGCAAAAGTTCAACCCTTAATTCACGCAATGGGTAGGGATATTGTAATCCAAGCTGGTGGTGGAATCCATGGGCATCCTGATGGAACAATTGCTGGCTCGAAAGCAATGCGACAAGCGGTTGATGCAGAAATGTCTGGAATATCTCCACAAGAATATGCGAAGAATCATCCCGAGTTAAGAAAAGCTTTACAAAAATGGGCGAAGAAAAAATAATTTTTTTTATTTTTCGCTAAGACTTGGCCTGTATCTTTTTTCTTCTTCTACTTTATCCTCTAAGTAACGCATGTATTCTGTTTGAAAGTTTTGTATTTTGAATAGTTTTCCTGTTTCCATGAATTTTGAAATATTTTCTAGTATAACGTTTGCACCAGCAACGTAGGGCATGAAAACAAAATCAACTTCCGCGCGATAGTATTGTTGTGTTTCATAAAAGTAGTGTGCTGCTGCAAAAATTGGCACTTGTTTATTTACTTTCTTAGTTTCTTCAATAATCTTTAACCCTTCTTTGTGATTCGGAATAGCAATTACTACTAATTTTGCATCCTTCAAATCTATTCGCTCAAATAATTCAGTATTCTCAGTTGTGCCGTAAGTATAATTTAGCTTATCTTTTTGTCCAGCAGAAACAACTTCAGGATCATTATCCACAACAATTGTTTGATAATTTTTTTGAAGAGTTTTTGCTAAACCAGAACCAATTGTTCCTCCACCAAAAATTACTATGTGATTATTAAGTTCGCGCTTGCTTGGTAATTCTTCAAACTTTTTAATGTTCCTATTAAAGTAATTTTTGTTGGCATTGCGTGGAACAATTTTTCTTGCAAAATCATAAACCATTTGTGAAATTTTGCTAGACGAATTTGCTAGGTAAGGGGTAACAACCATTGAAATTGCAATTAATGTTATCAACAGTGAAAATAATTCTCTAGTAATTGCTGTTCCAGTAGAAGTTGCGGTAATTAATCCAATCCCCGCTATAATAAAACCAAATTCTGATACTTGTGAAAGGTTTATTGCAACTTCACTAGATAATCTTGAGCCATAACCCGCAAGCAGGGTTGAAACAAATAAAGTTATTGGTTTTATAACAAAAATTAATCCTACAACTATAACTATTAGTGCTAGAGGCAAATTTCCAAAAGAAAAACTTAGTTGTAATCCTAGGGTAACAAAAAATATTGTTACAAAGAAATCCCTTAATGCTCGTATTTTTGCAATTATTTCTAAGTTGTATGGTAATGCACTAAGCGCTAGTCCTCCAATAAATGCTCCGATTGCAGGAGGCAATCCCAGAGCATAACTTAATCCAATAAAAGTAAATGCAGTGGCTATTGCGGCTAGGAAAAGCATTTCCGCATCATTAGCTGCTCTCCTAAATACGTGCGGGAAAATATATTTTGCTAAAATAATTGCTATTCCCCCAATTAGTATTATCTGCATTAATACAAGTAATAATGCGTTTGAATTCCCCAATGCTCCAATATTGGTCAGCATTGGTAAAAGAATTATTACAAGAAAATCTTGGATTAATAGAATAGAAATCATTATCCTTCCGCTTAGAGTATTGAGTTGTTTCTTGTCACTCAAAATTTTTATTACAATCATTGTTGAAGAGAATGCAACTACTGCCCCGAGGAATAATGCTTGTTCTAATCCGAGTAAACCAAACGGCACAGTGAATAACACTGAAGCGATAATTATTACACTTACTTGGAATATTGTTGCAAGAAAAATTGGTTTCCCTAATTTGAACATTTTGTCTACAGCAGTTTCTATTCCGACAGAAAAAAGCATGAATGCTACTCCTAACTCGGATAACAACATTATTTGTGGAGTGATTGTAGTTATTCCAAATTGTGGGGCAACACTTCCTAAAACAATTGGACCAATTGCTATTCCTGCTAGGATATAAGCAAATAAACTTGGTTGTTTTAACAATTTTAAAACAAAGCTAATTATTGCTGCTGCAATAATTATTATTGCAATATCCCAAAAGAAAGTAATTAATTCTACTGACACCTTTGAATCACTTAATAAACAATAAAAAAGTAGTATTTATTACTATCTTGAATTTTTTTAGGTATTTTTTTAGTATTATTTGCATTGAGTTATCTAAATTTTTTTTAATTCAGTAGTTCCGTCCTTATTGTCTATTATGTTAAATCCCTTTGAGTTTATTTTTTCTCGCAACTCGTCAGCCTTTTTCCAATCCTTTGTTTTTCTCGCATTGTTCCTTTCTTCAAGCATTTTTTTTACATCAGAAGGGGCATCAATTTTTTTTGTTTCAAATTCTAACACTCCTATTACTGAATCAATTTTTTTCAAGAATTCAATTGCTTGCTTTGCTTCTTTTGAACCAATCTTTTCTTTATCAATTAATTTATTAGATTGCTTTGCAAAGTCAAACACAAATCTCATTGCTAATGGAACATTCAAATCAGAATCCATTGATTCTTCAAATCCTTTTAGTGGTTTTGAAATTATTTCATTTATTTTAGATTCACTATTTTGTTCAGTATTAATTGATAGCAACCTATTCACAAGGTTTTGTATTCCTTCAATAGTTTTCTCGGCATCTTTTACGCTCTCAATAGTAAAATTCAATTGTTGCCTATAATGTGAATTAATTATTACATAGCGAATTGCTTTTGGGTTTAATCCTTTTCCAATTAAGTCCTTGATTGTATAATAATTTCCTAAACTTTTTGACATTTTTTTTCCATCAACTAGTAAGTGTTCGCAGTGTAACCAATATTTTACAAATTTTTTTCCTGTTGCTCCCTCGCTTTGAGCTATTTCGTTTTCGTGGTGAGGAAATTTATTATCTACTCCTCCCGTGTGTATATCAAAACTTTCTCCCAAATATTTCATACTCATTGCTGAACACTCAATGTGCCAACCAGGACGTCCTTTCCCTAATTCGGTTTCCCAAAATACTTCCCCATCTTCTTTGTCCCAAGCTTTCCATAAAGCAAAGTCTGCGAGACTCTCTTTTTCGTATTCATCATGAGAAACTCTCGCACCAGCTTTTAATTCGTTTACATTAATATGGGCAAGTTTACCATATTTTGGAAATTTTTTTATTGAAAAATAAATGCTTCCATCTTCGCCCTTGTAAGCTATTCCTTTTTTTAATAATTTTTTTATGAGTTCAACCATTTCAGGTATGTGTTCTGTTGCTGCACAATAAATATCTGCAGGCAAAATGTTCATTGTTTTAATATCATTCATGAATGCTTTTTTGTATTTTTCAGTGTATTCATTTAATGGGATTTTATTTTGTGTTGCTCCGCGAATAGTTTTGTCATCAACGTCAGTATAATTCATTACTTGTTTTACTTTGAATCCTTTGTAAAGTAACCATCGCTTCAAAATATCTTCCCAAATATATGCCCTAAGATTACCTATATGTGCATAATCATACACTGTTGGTCCGCAAGTATATAATCCAACTTCTTTTCCTACATTAAGGGGTTTGAATTCTTCCAAGGATTGGGTTAGTGAATTAAAAATTTTTAGAGTCATAAGATTCACTTCTTTGTTTGTTTTGGTAATCCTTTTTCAAGTGATGAAATTTTTTTTTCTATTCTTAATATTTGTTCTCTTAGCTCCAACGCATGTGAGCTATTTGAAGTACTGCGCATAACTCTCCTAAGTTGGTTTGCTTGGTGTTTTAATAATCCAATTTTTTTTATTCTTGTTTCTATTCCGGTTGGGCGTTTATTTTCTCTTTCAGGTATCTTCACTTTTTCACTGATTTGTTTTAATCTTTCAATAATTCCTTTTTCTTCTATTCCATGAGATTCACCAAAATCTCCGGTTTTTTTAAAATGTTCTAGTTGTCCGA
>CAYLWD010000067.1:0-4041 GCA_964387305.1 uncultured archaeon | reverse complement strand
TATAAATCATTTTCGCGGAGTTTTTGTTATAGTAAGCAAAAAATTCTTTTTAGAGAATTTATTATTTGCAAAATTTTGACGTCTAATTGATTACGGGCTACCAAAGGTGCCCAATTCACGGGTGGAATTTGCCGCCCCGATAGTGCAGTGGTCAAGCACACGAGCCTTTCAATCGGGCCCTTTTCTTTTGTAAAAGAAAAGTGCTACGTTGTCCCAAAAGAAAACTTTTGGCGATAATGCAAAACGAGTTGTTAGCTTGTAACCCGGGTTCGAATCCCGGTCGGGGTATTTTTTCTAAGAACATTTCCCTCAACCACAACCTTTTTATATTACAAGTTATCTTGTAGTTCTGAATGAAAAGGCTTGTCTTGTTTTCTTTGCTTGCATTAAGTTTTATTCTTGCGGGTTGTACTCAAAGTGATTTGCCTCCGGGTTTTGATGGGAATCATCCAGATGGGTGGGTTCCGCCTTACGCACAGGATATGAACTTTTATTCTGACATGCCTAATTTTGATCCTGATGCGGTTTGTCCTTACGAGTGTTGTAATTATAGTGATGAAAGATATTACGGAAAAGATTGTACTGTTCACGGAGCTGAATGCGTTGAGCACGTTTGTGTAAAAGAAGAGACTCCCGAAGAACCTATTGAAAAGTTTTCTTTCGAAGACAATGAAGTATTCCCTAATGTTTTCTTAACAGTAATAGATAGTTACGAAACAGGTACAGCACTAAACGAATACAATGGTTACCCACAATTTGGGCCAATAGGAATATACAAACTTGGGCCTAATGAGGACGGAGAGAGCTTTGATTTTATTCAAGGAGAAAAAGTAGTGTTTGTTGAAATTAGAATTGAGAATAAAGGGGACTCTGGTTATTTGAGGTCAGGAAGCAATTATTTTGAAGAATTACATTTCTTTTTAACAAACAATTCAGGAGTAGAAATACTTGAAAGCGGTCCGCCTCCAAGAAATTATCCAGCTGATTACGAGTATTATGCTGATAGTCCTGTAGTGCAAGGCGGAGAAACAGTTAATTATTACCTTGCATTCAGAGTGCCTGTTGGTTACAGTTATACTAGTATGGTAATGGTTAGGAATGTTGAAGAAGGATATTATTATGGTGTTGAAAAATACTATAACGCAATGGATAAAAATATTGTATTCCCTATACAAATGAATCCACTTAATTAATCTGAACTAAATTGGTTAATTAGTAAGCGGTTATAGAAAAAAGCTAATCAAACTAGTTGTTATTCACATTCGTTATTATATAAATCCAATAAATCTTCGCTTGTTGTTAGGTAATCCGTTGACTTGGTTTGATCTTCTTCTATGCTTGAGTGATAAGCATATCCTTGGTAAGAATTGAAAATATAATTGCATATTTCTGCTTCGTTATTACAAAAATTTGTATTTTGGCAACCGCCGTACTGCCAACTCTCACCACTCGGGTGAATCCATGCAACTTCGCACCCAGTATAGCTTGTACAAGAATCTAAATCACTACAAAGAGAACAACACCCTGGAGAACATTGAGTACATTCATCTGCTTCGAACATTAAAGCATCGCAAACAGCCTCAACACAAATATTGTTTAAACAATAATCAATACAATTCACTCTATTTTCAAGGAGATTACAAATTTCTACATTAGCAACAAATTTTTTCCCACCCCATTCGCAATACTCTTCCCATTCAACACAATCATAGCAATCCAAATAATCTTTTTCACTCGAATCCAAAGCATTGCATTGTTCTTCACTAAATTCATTACACTCAATTTTTTTTTCTGGACAATAATCCTTAAAATTATTTGAAAGACCATTTGCTCCCAATTTTTCATTAGCAAGAGAATATATTTTACTAGAAACTTCTGAGAATTGAGGCAAATTATAATTACTTAGATTTACTGTTTTAGTGTAGTCGTCAGTAGTAATGCTTAGTTTATTCCACCCACCGTCCATAATGCTGGGGTCGTTATAAGAATCGTTTAGAGAATAGAAACCATTTTTTGCTGCAATATCAAAAACTTCCCTCATTTCTTCTTTTGTAAGAGTAAATTTTTTTTCTAATTCCATTGACATTCCCATTCTGTCATAGTATGTTCCGTTACCCTCTTCGTCAACAATAATTTCAAAAGAACCCCAATCTAAGTGCATTGCTCCGGAAGAATAAGAAAAAGAAATTTTTTCAGGGTTCTTGGGGGCATTACTATCAGTGCATCCAAATAACAAAAAAGTGAGTAGTAATATTTCTAAAATAAAAATAAATCTAATTTTCATTCAAACACCGCAAACAGTTTCAATTATTGCTCCATCAATTGCAACAGAATAAACTGTTTCATTGCCTTGTTCGTCTTCCACAAAAACATTATAAAAAATACTGTTTATTTTCACCGCGCTAGTTACGTTTCCTACGCTAAAAGAATTATCTGAAAGGTTTTTTGCGATTAGTACCGAATTCATCCATTGCTTTGCTTGTTCTTCTGTTTCAATTACCATTCCGGAATTTCCTTCTGATAGAATCGCATCAGGACTTTCTTTGCACCAACAATTTGGAGTCAAACAAGAATAAACTGTGCAAGCATCGTTTTGTGAACCCTCGCACGAATTAGGTAATTGATATTCTTTGGATTCAATATTTTTATAAAAAATGGGTCTTGGTTGCCAATCATTACACCCCAAGAGAAGAATTATTGAGAAAATACAAATGCTTAAAACCAATAATTTTTGCATGCTTGTTCTTCGCATAACTAATGCTTTTTGCATAGTTGTTCATAGAATTAACTAGTATTTAACGTTTTTTATGGGGGGCAAAGTTCTTTTTTTTGTTTTCTTGAAAGTTTTTTAATTGCGTGTTCTCTTTTTAGTGCAGAACTGATTGATGGGAGTTTTTCCAAATAGATTAGTTTCACTGGTCGCCTTACGCGAGTATATTTAGAGCCAATTCCTTTGTTGTGACTATCTAATCTTTTTTTAATGTTCTTAGTGTAGCCACAATAGTAAGAGGAATCTTTACATTCTACAAGGTAAACAAAATAAGGCACGATAAAATTTCAGTAATTGTGTTTATTAAGGTTTTTCTTTTTCATTTTGTTATGACTAAACACAATATTGTTATTGCGGGTTCGATTAGTCTTGATTCGGT
Source organism: uncultured archaeon (assembly GCA_964387305.1). Lineage (GTDB taxonomy): Archaea > Iainarchaeota > Iainarchaeia > Iainarchaeales > JAAZKV01 > CAYLWD01. Next base: position 892 of record CAYLWD010000067.1, on the reverse strand, counting down.
TAAGACTCCATTCGGTTCGGTTGTGGATGAGATTGGTGGTTCAGCTACTTTTTCTTCAATCGCGTGTTCTATTTTTGCAAAACCCTCGGTGCTTAGTATTGTTGGGAAAGATTTTCCGAAAGAAAAATTAAAGATTCTAAAAAGTAAGGGCATTGATTTGAGTGCTTTACAATACAGCGACAAGCCAAACATGCGCTGGAAAGCCCATTATGATTTTGATATTAATATTGCGCACACAGATTCTTTTGAAGCAAATGCTTTTGCTGATTTGCAACCAACGTTGCCCCAAGAATTATTGGATGCAGAATTTGTTTCACTAGGAAATTGGTTCCCTGATAAACAATTACAATTACTCAATTCATTTAACAAGAAGCCTTTGCTTTCAGTTACTGATACAATAAAATATTATATTGATAATTTTCCAAGCCAATTGATTGATGTTGTTAGGGCAGTAGATGTTGCTCTACTAAATGACGGCGAAGCTAGGCAATTATTCAAAACAACTAATCTTTCTCTTGCGGGTAAAGAGATTTTGAAACTTAACTCTGATTTTGCTGTAATAAAAAAAGGGGAACATGGGTGTGTAATGTTTTCTCGAGAAAAAAGTTTTTCTTGCCCAGGCTTTCCACTAGAAAATGTTGTTGACCCAACGGGTTGTGGGGATTCTTTTGCCGGCGCGCTATTAGGTTATTTATCAAAAACAAAAGATTTTTCTGAAAAAAATATGCGTAAAGCAATTGTTGTTTCGAGTGCAGTGGCTTCTTTTAATGCTGAATCCCATTCATTTTACAAACTACTTGAAGTAACAAAAAAAGATGTTAAGGAAAGGGTAAAAGAAATTAAGGAGAGTACGAAGTTCTAATTGGAAAGCAAAGTTCTAGGGGGGCATGCA
>CAYLWD010000066.1:0-4182 GCA_964387305.1 uncultured archaeon | reverse complement strand
TAAAGAAAAACTTTAACATTTATTAATTTTAATTAGTTGTTCAGTTTAGTTGGTATTACTTGCACTAATAGTTTTTTCAATAAACTCGCGGAATTGCTGTTTTTCTCCTTCGAGATTATCTTCTTGTTCGAATGCAGTTCCAATTCTATAATACTTGCAACCAAAAACAAAAGTAGGTATTGAACCCTTTGAGTTAAATGATTTGAATACTGTGTACTCTAGCTCAGGCACAGCGTTCTCATCAAGTGGAGTAAGTATATCATCCTTAACATCAAGTTCCCAGTGCATTGCAACAATTTTTTCTTGAGCAACATATTCTTGCACAACTTCATCAAAAGCAGGAGCAACCCATTCACAATGAGGGCAGTAAGTTGCTGAATACATTCTAATTATTGGCTTGCCTTCTATAACACAAACATCCGTGTTTCCTGAATCAGTAAAAGTATTTCTTTGAGGAGTAGTACAACCAAAAAATAATAATGTTGAAAACAATAAAACAACAATAAAAAGTTTCTTCATGTGTTTATGGATTAAGAAAGAGTTTTTATTTGTTGGCATACTCTTAAGGGGGAGAGGGGTTTTATTTAACCGGCTCCACCACCACCGCCACCACCTCCTCCGCCACCGCCACCAGACGAATGTCCAGAAACAGATGCTGAAGAGGCTGTGTTAAAGCCAGAACTAAAACTAGAATAAAAACTTTGACTTGAGAATATTGCAACACTTGAAGAGGTTCGCTCAATCTTTTTAGCGAGAACAGTGCCCTCAATTGATTTAATTATTTTTTTAGCATTACCAAAAACAGTAGCATAAACTAAATATTGTTCCCACAGCTTTACATGCATTGGTTCTTTGTAGTGCATTTGCCCGAAATCATCAAGGAAGCGCTTCAAGCCGAGCCACTTATAGTAGTGCTCTGCACCCAATTTTGTCATTCTGGGAAGAGCACGATAAAAAACAAGATTAATAGAAAAAATAATTACTATTATCCCCATTGATACGAGAAGAGGACTTAAAAAAGCCAAAAAAATAATCGGAAGAAAAAAGAATAAAAAAATAATCGGAATCAAAAGTATTCCAAAATGAAATTTTCCTTTATTTGAAAAAAAAGTTGTTAAAGGGAACGCTAAAAAAATCATTCCAAACATTAAAACAAATAAGCTTATTATCGCATGTCCTGGAGAAATGAGCAGGGTTAAAATAAAACAAATTATTACCAAAATCCCACACAAGTAGTTAAATTTCAGTGAACCAGTAAAGTCAACAAAATCACTTTTAACTTGAACAAAACCAAATTTTTGTTTAATGTTTATTTTTTCTTTTAACTCTTTATTAACTGATTCAAGCCATTCGGAAAAAATTGTGGTTCTGCGCCTGCGCTGATTCTTTGCTATATCAGAGAGCTTTATTTTGATAACCTTGTTAAAAGATTCTTTTTCAAACAAATTGAAACTCTTTCTTCTGGGCTTACGGAAAAGTATTTTCAAAAGTATTTCTTCTGATTCTGAAAGAGCACCGATTCCTTTTGTTAATAAGAACTCATAATCTTCTTTGTGAAAAAAACTAAAAAAACCAGTGGGCTTTTCAATTTTTTTTATTTCAACAAAATCTCTTCGAGTCAAATCAATAAGTGTAGCAATCATTGATTTTGTGGTAATTGAAAAATTCATTAAATACTCAACAACATACGGTTTATCATCAAAAGGAATATCACGTTGGTACGGAACATTCTTGAAATCCATTGGCTCGACACCGTATTTTTTGTAATAATAAATGAAAGCAATAATCAAAATAATTGCAATAATAACTGGAAGCGCCCATAGTGCAGATTCCGCTTCTTGCATAAATTCATTATTTCGCTCATCAGATTCAACTGCATTTATTCCAGAGCCAGAAACACTTTGAACAAAAACAGGATTCATTACTTCTTTATTAAATAAAACACGCGCTTCCAGGAAAGTTAATGCAGGAATATTTTTTGCATTAATTTTTAGGGTATCTCCTTGCAAATCATATTGCGCATCAAGCAAAGGGTGTAACCAAACTTTTGAACCCTGAGCCAAGGGTTTCGGAAATTTTAAAGTAGCATTTAGTGAAGAAACTGGAGCCTCCCAATAATCCCCCCAAATTTTCCAATAAAATTCGTAAGAATCATCATAAGATTTTACTACATTCTTAAGCGTGTAGTGTAAAACAAATTTTTTTGATTCATCAAAAGCAGAATAACGCCAAGTTGCTTTGAAAGGAAATTTTTGTAACTCCACAGGCAATTCTTTTTCTCCAGAAGTAGTAATTTCAAAAACACGAAAATCTTCAACTAATTGTTGATTAGTAAGTGGAATTTCTCGATAAGCAAAAGAATATTTTTCAGAAAATTCAAAAGTAAGAATTTCTTCTACATTAATACTAGAATCCTCGTTGAAATTATAATTCAATTCAACATTTGAAAAATAAAATGATTTTGCAGTAGCAGTTCCAAGAATAACCAGTAAAAGAAATAAAGCAACCAGAAAAAAAGTTGTTCGTTTTAACCCAAGATTCTCGCACACAATAACCACAATAATATTGTGGCTTAGTTTAATTTAATACTTTTCGTCAATAAAAATAATGATTACACCAAATGATAATTCCTAGAAACAGTTTGTTTTGGTACTAATCTCTTATAACTAAAAGCTTTTATTCTTTAATAACATGTTTCTTGGAATGATTCCAGTAGAAGCAGCATTTTTGACTATTGGCTTAATAATAGTCGCGGGTTACCTGGGAATGCTTTTCTTCAAAAAAACTAGGGTATCGGAAATAATTCTCTTATTATTAATTGGACTAGTAATTGGTCCAATAGCAAATTTTTATGGGATACACGCAATAGGCCCATTAGAAATACAGTTGTTTGAAGGATTCCTTCCTTACTTTGCTACATTTGCATTAATGGTTATTTTGTTCGAAGGAGGAATGCAACTCAATTTCTTCAAAATGATAAAAGCTTTACCCCAATCTTTCGCATTCACTATAATGGTTTTCATATTAAGCATTGGTTTTACAACAGGGATACTAATTGCCTTCGGTTTTGATTTACTTTTTAGCATACTAGTTGGTGCAATAATTGGTGGAACAAGTTCAGCAGTAATAATTCCATTAATTAATAGCACTTCCGCATCAGAACAAACAAAAACTCTTTTAGGATTAGAATCAGCACTAACTGATGCACTATGTGTTATTGTTGCAGTAGCAGTTGCTGGATTAATTGCAGCTCATACAGTTAACTTAATTGATGTGGGTTCACAAATTGCTGCAGCATTTGCAATCGCAGCAGTGTTTGGAGCAGCTGCTGGATTTGTGTGGCTCAAAATACTTACTTACCTTAGAGGAAAACCTTATGAATATTTGATGACACTAGCATTTCTTTTCCTGCTTTATTCAGTAACACAAACAATTAGAGGAAATGGCGCAATCGCTGCACTTGTATTTGGAATAATTCTAGGAAACAGTGAAGAAATAACAAGCATGTTGAAATTGACTAGGCGAAGTATTGATTCAAACATAAAAAGTTTTCAAACCGAAATATCTTTTGTAACAAGAACCTTCTTTTTCGTTTACTTAGGAATGTTATTCAAACTAGAGTATTTGAATACCCAAGTAATTACATTAACAATATTTATTATATTTGGAATACTTATAGCAAGATTTACTGCAACAAAAGTTTTTTCAAAATTCAAAACAGAATTTGCAAAAGATGAGAATCTCATAATTACTTCAAGTGCCAGAGGACTTGCCGCGGCAGTACTTGCATCAATCCCAGTAACAATGAGTCTTGGAATAACTAAAGTAGTTACTGATGAAGTTATGGCAATCGCATTTTTGATAATACTTTTAACCAACATAATAACTACTATAGGAGTATTCATAACAGAAAGAGGAAAACCAATGGAAAAACCCAATGAAGAAAATTACTTGAAAAAAGTTGATGTAAAAGTAATCCAAACTTCAGAATAAATCGATTAAGTATATTTAAATAGAACAATTTCTTTATAGAGTAAGAATTTCGCAAAGAAATTAATGATGGAAAATTGATTATTATGCACTTACCTAACGCCGGAATATTTAAACGCACAACAAAAGTTGACTTCAGACGAGTAAGAGAAATTGTTAGTGTGCTAAGCGATAATGGCTTAGACTACTTTG